>JBEIRS010000008.1:0-15625 GCA_040375795.1 Methylibium sp. | reverse complement strand
GTCAAGGCTGCATTGACTGCTTGGGGGTCACGATCAAATGCCAACAAACGCCCTTTTTCACCAAGACATTCAAGCAGCCGTCGCGAATGACCACCTCGGCCAAAAGTGCCATCGACATACACGCCATTGGGACGCACACAAAGCCCTTCAATCGCCTCGTGAAGCAAGACAGTGGTATGGCCAAAGGCACTGCAGGAAACATTCATGGGCTGGCTTGGAAGCTAAAATTTTGAGAATTTGGGTACTTCGAATGGCAGATTTTGGCCTTTGTATGTGACATTTTCCGAGGTTCAGTGGTGGCGCTCTAAACCCCCCCAAGCCATGGTTGAGGATTGACACGCACTGCCGCTATGGCTCGAATGTTTTGGCTGCGTTGTGTCAATGCCTGGGCCTATTTAGATAGCCATGTTTGCCAAAAATTCCACAAAATTTTGCCAAAGCTCATACAAACTTCAACTTTAGCTGAGTCCAGCCAAATGGTCAACGATAAAAATAAAAAAATTCAATTGAATCAATAACTTATAAAGCACACCCCCCCTAAATAAGGGGGGTGTAAAAAAATGTTCAAAAACAAATACTTAAAACATTCAATGAAAGTGATATGTGAACTTTTTCAAAAGGTAAAATGAGGGCTACTAAGCACAGCTCGGCCCATATTTTTGACTTATGCCCAATTTTTCTCGCGCCCCTCACCGCATCGTCATCGTAGGCGGTGGCGCCGGCGGACTGGCCCTGGCCACCCAGCTCGGACGTCGCTGGGGCCGCTCTGGCCAAGCTGAAATCACCTTGGTCGATGCGGCCCGCACTCACATTTGGAAACCTCTTCTGCATCAACTGGCGGCAGGCAGCTTTGACACGCATTCTGAGGAAATTGAATTTCTGGCCCAGGCGCGATGGAACCATTTTCGCTTTCGACTCGGCCGCTTGGTCAATGTGGATCGAAAAAATCGCACAGTGTCATTAGCGGCTTGCTTTGATGAAACAGGGCTTGAAATCACGCCTGCTCAGTCGCTCAGCTATGACACCTTGGTCATTGCTATTGGCAGCCAGACCAATGATTTTGGCACCCTCGGCGCAGCCGAACACACGATCAAGCTCGACAGCCCCCAAGCGGCCAAACGCTTCAATGAGCGCTTGATCAATGCCTGTATACGCGCCCAAAGTGTGCCCCGCGAAGCCGGCAGTGGGCGCCTGACTGTGACCATTGTTGGCGGCGGCGCCACAGGCGTTGAATTGGCCGCAGAACTGCATGCCTGTGCACGCATGCTGGCCACCTTTGGCTTTGATCATATTCACCCCGAAAAAGATCTACAAATTGCCCTGATTGAGGCTGCCCCGAGGGTACTTTCCCAACTGCCTGAGCGCTTGAGTGTGGCGGCCGTGCGTGAATTGCGTAAGCTCTCTATTGAAGTTCATACCAACGAGCGCGTGGTGGAAGTGACCGCTGACTGCGTCAAAATGGCCAGCGGCAAGGTGATTCAATCGGCATTGACAGTCTGGGCGGCAGGGATCAAGGCCAATGAATTACTGAAAACTTTAGGGGGTGATGATCTCCTAGAAACCAATAAACTCAACCAGCTTTTGGTCACCAGCACCCTACAAACCACGCAAGACCCTCATATTTTTGCCTTCGGGGACTGTGCGGCTTGCCCACAGCCCAATGGCAGTTGGGTGCCGCCGCGGGCGCAGTCTGCTTATCAACAAGCCATGTATCTGGTTCGGCACCTTCCTGCCATGGTGGGGCTAAAACCGGCGCAAAAATCCCCCCCGCCCTTTATCTTCAAAGACCAGGGATCTTTGGTTTCTTTGTCGGGCTACTCCTCTGTCGGAAGTTTGATGGGCAGCCTTACCAAAGGCAGCTTGTTTGTGGAAGGCTATTTGGCACGCCTGATGTACTGGGGTCTGCACAAACAACACCAACTGGCCTTGGGCGGGCTGCGTAAAACGGTTCTGATCACTCTCTCCGAGTGGATCGACCGAGCCCACCGGCCCCGCATCAAGCTGCATTGATCTCTTGGCATCCAAGAAAGCTCTGCAACACCCATCGCGGATGAGTCTGCTTTTTCCTGATGAGGTTGGCTGCCTTGGATTTTTTGCCTGTAGCCCCCCGCAATAGGCTACAAAATTCGTGCTCACTGACACGCAAAATGACAAGAGGTGAAAGCACCTGTCAATTGATTTTTTTCTGCTGATTTTCTGCTGGTATAACAGATACAGTTTTGATGAAATTGTTCTGTGTAGCTGGAGCTTTTGATGATCACGAAGATGAATCGTCGTCGCTTTCTTCAAGTAGCCACCTTGGGTAGCGTGGCCGGGCTACAGAGAGACGGTCAGGTGGCGCATTCTGCTCCAACGTTGATCCATAACATTTCGCGCTTGAATCCTGTGTCTGTCGCTGCTGAAATAACTCCACGATCTACCAAGGATGTGGGCCAAGCCCTGCGCAATTGGCACGGGAGGGTGTGTATCGGGGGGGGGCGTTATAGCATGGGGGGCCAAATTGCTGCAAGCAATTCGCTGCATCTAGATATGCGAGCCATGAGCCGAGTGGTGTTTTTTCAGCCCAAGCTGCGCATCATCCGTGTGCAGGCAGGCATGACTTGGCGTGATATTCAAGATGTGATTGACCCGCATGATCTTTCGATCAAGATCATGCAAAGCTACAGTAACTTTACAGTGGGTGGGTCGGTGTCGGTCAACTGTCATGGGCGCTATGTGGGGCAAGGGCCTGTAGCTCATTCAGTTCGCGCACTTCAGATGGTGATGGCCAATGGCGATGTGCTTGAGCTTTCACGTGAACATCATGCTGATCTTTTTGGAGCAGTCTTTGGCAGCTATGGTGGTCTTGGAGTCCTTACCGAAGTCGAGCTGGATCTTGATGTAAATACCCGTATCGAGAAGGTTGTTCAGGATATCCCCTTAGAGGCTTATCCTGATTTCTTTTTGACTCAAGTGCAAACGGATCCACACGTTGTTTTTCACAATGCCGACCTAAGATTTACCACTTTTAAGACCCCCCGTACCGTCAGTTGGAGGGCCACGGATCAAGCCTTGACCGAACCCCAGCGGCTGGTACCCCGCCACTTAGACTACAGTCTTGAGAAAAATTCGATCTGGGCCATCACAGAGTTACCGGGGGGGCATCATTTACGCGAACAGGTGATTGAGCCCTTGATTGTAAAAAAAAATGCCGTGGTCTGGCGCAATCATGAAGCCAGTCTTGATGCGGCCTCTCTCGAACCGAGAACCCGTGCCATCTCGACCTATTTACTTCAGGAATATTTTATTCCCGTGGCAAAGTTTTTGCTGTTTGTTCATCGCATGATGGACATCCTAAAGCAGCATCAGGTTCAGGTTTTGAATATTTCCATTCGGCATTCTCCACCAGATCGTGTGGCTCTTTTAAAGTGGGCGCCGGTGGAAGTTTTTTCATTCGTTCTGTATTACAAGCAGCGCAGCCATGACCGTGCCAGCCAGGAGTCTGGCGCTTGGACCCGACTCCTGATTGACACTGCCTTGATGTGTGGAGGGCGTTATTACCTGCCTTATCGGCTTGATGCCACGCAGGCGCAGTTTGAACAGGCTTATCCTGAGGTTCGCACCTTTGCGGCCCTGAAAAAGCAGTTTGATCCGACAGGGAGATTCAGTAATCAACTTTGGGAGCGCTATTTGCCAGCAGTTTGACATTCTGATGATACTTTTCTCGACGCCAAGGTCATCATAGCGCGCCCCTCTGAAAGCAATGCAAATACCATCGATGGACAGAATGACAGGCTCGATTCCCTTCCGAGGCAAGAGAATTGATGGGAGGCAAATTCTTTCTGCATTCCTACTTTGGAGAAAAGCAGTGCAGGATTGGATTTTGCTGAGCTGATTGTGGCTCAAGGTGGAAGTGTCATCTGCTGCAATTCAAAAAAATGCTGCATTGAAAACGCCAAAGTCGCCATGAGAATCCCAGCGCCGAGCATCAGGGCCACGATCACGCCCACAATCACAGGCCAGCCTGTTTGGTGCTTGCGAACTGAAAACACGTTGTAACGGACATTCCAGAGATCATCAGGTGTTAAGCCATACACAATGGCAAGCAAGTGTGTATAGACAAGCATCAAGCCCAACGCGGGTATGAGCAACCAGGCAAGCTGGTCATCTTGGCCTTTTTCCAGCATACGCCAAACACCATACAAGCCAATGAAGGTTGGCAGCGCATGCAAAATGGTCCAGACATCAGCCCGTCCCCTTAAATAACAACGATGCAAACCGATACCACCCCCCATCAGAGCCAACCAGGTTGCCAAGGTTTTGGATTTATAAGAATCGGAGGGGAAGTTCATGATGAAAGAATGAGATTTTCTTCGTGTGAGCTTGAATAGGTGGCCTGCAAAAAGTGCCTGCCTGACTCTGACACTGGATGAAGAGCGAGCAATACCTGCCCCTGCAGTTGCCGATGGGTGCGAAGAGTCAATTCGGCATCCTGGCGATGCTTGAGAGCCTGAGCAGGCTCAGCAAGTTGATCAAAAACCTGACTCAGACGAGCATGAGCCAAGGCCAGGGTGTCCGGATGATGTGTTGAGCCCAAAGAACGGAATGATTGGGCCGCATAAAGCTGGGCTGATTCTGGTTTGCCGATTTGGTAAAAACACCAAGCCATATCTGCTAAAACTAACGGCTTGAGAGGTAATAAACCCTCGGTATCAGGGCGTTCTAAAGGAAAACCGTAGCGATTCAGGGCCTGATCGTATTGACCCAGGACGGAATAGCTCAGGGCCTGCGCCCACTGAAGAGATTGCGCTGGGGAAGGGCTGCCAGTCAACATATCCAGGGCTTGAGTGGCAGCCATTGATGCCAAGGCGTGGCGAGCCTCATTTTTGGCCACATCAGGGCCACCCCACACGCTTTGCTGCAAAGCCTGCAAGGTACGATGCCAAGCCATATTGTGGTTGATTGCGCTCAAGGTGAGGCGGTCACGGGCGGCCATGGCATGCCAGCGAGCCTGCCCATACCAAGGCTGCGCACATTGGAAGGCTCCGGCCAGATGATAAGCATCAGCAAGCACCAAACATGCCCGGCTGTGTGTATGGTGAGCTAGAGGTTCAGCACCCTGCAAGGCCTCTAAAACATGCTTTACCATGGCATGAAAGTCAAGCTCAGTATAATTCATGTGAGCCAACCAGGCGGCGCTTAAAGCTTTTTCAGCCCTCAAACCGGCCGCCTGGCTCAAGGCATGGGCACGACGCACCAAGGCCCCTGCCGCCGGTGAAAAATCAGTGAAATAGCCTTGCCAGGCTTCAGCCAAATACAGCCGCACTGACAGTTCTGGATAAAGAAAAGCCTTAAATTCTGTGCGTAGAGAAGAAATTTCAGCCAAGGCCGCAGGCCCTTGTCCCATTCGGGCCAAGAGACCTGCCCGCTCAGCCCTGAGCACCGCCCGCCGCATCGGGTGAGAGGTATTGATGATTTGATGATCTAAATGGGACACCGGACCAGCATCCCAGCCGATGGCTTTCATTGGGTCAAACGCTCCAGCGCATCATGGTATTTGGCGGCTGTATCCTCAATCACCTGGATGGGTAAAACAGGGGCCGGAGCTTTTTTATTCCATGGTTTTCCGTCTATTTTTACGGTCTCGAGCCAGTCTCGTACAAATTGCTTGTCAAAGCTGGGGGGGTTGAGCCCGGTACGCAGAGCCTCTGGGTAAGCGTCCATCGGCCAAAACCTCGAAGAATCAGGGGTAAGCACTTCATCCATCAGAGTCAGGGTGCCGTTAGCATCAAGGCCAAACTCAAATTTAGTGTCGGCGATGATGATGCCTTTACCCAAAGCAAATTCTGCCGCTTCACAATACAGTGCGATCGACACCTCACGGATTTTCTCAGCCAAAGCAGCCCCGATGATCGTGGTCATGTGCTCAAATGAAATGTTTTCATCGTGATCACCGACTTGTGCTTTGGTGGCTGGAGTAAAAATGGGTTCAGGCAGCCGGCTGGCATTTTGTAACCCAAAGGGTAAGGGCACCCCACAGACAGACTGATGAATTTGGTATTCCGACCAGGCACTGCCTGCCAGGTAACCCCGAACGACGGCCTCGACGGGCAAAGGCTTGAGCCGTTTGACCAACATGGCCCGACCCCGAACCTGCTCCTGTTCAGCTGGCGCCACCACACTGAGAGGGTCTTGGCCAGTCAAGTGGTGAGGGACCAAATGCCCCAAGCGCGCAAACCAGAACAAAGCCATTTGTGTCAATAAAACCCCCTTGCCTGGAATAGGTTCACCCATGATGACGTCAAAGGCGCTGAGGCGGTCGGTGGCGATCATGAGGATATGGTTGTCGCCTACTGCGTAATTGTCTCGGACTTTTCCCCGAGCCAACAAAGGAAGCGAGGTGAGTGAGGATGTAAGCAAAGATGGAATGTTCAAAGCAGTCATGGCAAACCCCTAAAACAAAAATTGTAGATGCCCAGGCCCCAACCCAGGATGAAAAAATCGCAGTTTTTGATGTAAAAAACCCGGCCAGAGGCCGGGTCAATCGGGAGAGTAAACAGCGCACGCAAAGTTTGATTTTTTGAAGTCAAGCCTTGCCTTGATGATTTTCTGGATGCTGAGTGCGGGCAGCATGAGGGATCGAGATACTTTTGTCCATGGCCACTTTGTTATTGCGTGCCTGCGTTATAAAGTGCACATCGTATTTTGGATGCCGGAACTGTACGCATTTCAGTTTTTTAGAGGCCTGCTATGAAATTCAAAATACGGTTTGAGAAAGCTCACCCTTGGCGTAGCGCTCAGCCACTTGCACGAGGGTCAGAGGCTTGATTTTTCCGGCCTGGCCTTCGCATTGAAACTCAAGGTAGCGTGCCTTACAAATGGCCTTGGCGGCCTCGCGGGCAGGCTTGAGATATTCACGGGGGTCAAACTTGTCAGGATGTTGAGCAAAAAACTTGCGAATGGCAGCTGTCATGGCCAGGCGAACATCGGTATCAATATTGATTTTACGAACTCCATACTTAATGGCTTCCTGGATTTCACTGACAGGCACCCCGTAAGTTTCCTTGATGCTGCCGCCGTATTGGCGAATTTCGGCCAGCAGATCTTGTGGGACGCTTGAGCTTCCATGCATCACGAGATGGGTGTTAGGGATGCGGCGGTTGATTTCTTTAATTTGGTTGATAGCCAAAATATCACCGGTGGGTTTGCGGGTGAATTTGTAAGCACCGTGGCTGGTGCCAATCGCAATGGCTAACGCATCCAGTTGGGTGCGTTTGACAAAATCAGCGGCCTGTTCGGGGTTGGTCAATAATTGCTCCCGGGTCATGATGGCATCAGTGCCGTGGCCATCTTCCTTGTCGCCGCGCAGGGTTTCCAAAGAGCCCAAACAGCCGAGCTCGCCTTCCACTGTGACGCCCAGGGCATGGGCCATGTCTACGACTTTGCGGGTGACCTGTACGTTGTAGTCATAGCTGGCAATGGTTTTACCATCAGATTCTAAAGAGCCATCCATCATGACCGAGCTAAAGCCCAGACGGATGGCTCCTTGGCAAACATCAGGGCTTTGACCATGGTCTTGATGCATGACCAGTGGAATGTGTGGGTAGGCTTCAATCGCGGCCGAGATCAAGTGCTTGATAAAGGATTCACCAGCATATTTTCGAGCACCCGCACTGGCTTGGAGAATTACGGGTGCACCGACCTCATCAGCGGCGGACATGACCGCCTGTACTTGCTCAAGGTTGTTGACATTGAAGGCCGGGATACCGTAGCCGTGTTCTGCGGCATGGTCGAGCAATTGACGCATTGAAACAAGAGGCATATTGATTTCTCAGTGTAAGGTGAACAATTTAGGGCAAAAAATACTTGTTGAGCCAGTGAATGGTGGGCAAAGATGAGGCTTTGGGTTTTTGAAAGCAAGGTATTTTTGCGCATTTCTGATGCCCTCACCCTTTTGCGCTGGCGTCGATTGATGGGTGAGTTGATTCCGGCATAGACTGAAAGCCGTGGTGAAGCCCCTGTTGAAGGGGAGAGTTGGTGGGCCCAGTAGGACTTGAACCTACGACCAAAGGATTCCGATTTGTGTAGCTTTCGCTACTCTCTGGACTTTGCCTTCGCCATGGCTTTCGCTTTAGGCGGGTGCCGTCAAGTCTCTACACCTTCGAGGCTTGAAATTCATAAACCTCGCTTGGCTCGGCGTTGTCATACGGCTGTAAAAACAGCTCACAGCACGCTTAGATTTCACCGACTTTGACACCATCCCATACGCAGTTTCCAGGCGTATGGCACAACTTGCGTTATGAGTCCTCTGCTCTAACCAACTGAGCTATGGGCCCGGGAAAAGATTATTTTGTAAACTGCAAAGAACACCCAAAAACTGGCCCTGCTGAGGCGATGTAAATACACTTTTTGACAGGCTGACCAGTCGTGAAGGTAGATTTTACAGAAGTTTTTCAAGTGTAGCTTGAGCTGGCTCGAATTGAACATCAAATATTTATACGTGGCCCTGTTAAATTTTGCAGAGCCGACGATTTGTGTGGAATGCCATGGTTCGAAGCGAAAGATGATCGCAACATGCGAAAATAATGGCTTTCAAAATAAGGAGCATGCGCATGGACATCGAACACATCAATGCCATCGGCCATACCCTCTCTGACCTGGCTCGTCGGACGCTCGATCTTCGGGGGTTTCTTTGACTATGATCGCAAAGCTCTGCGCTTAAATGAAGTCAATGCGGCCCTCGAAAATCCTCAAGTCTGGAATGAGCCTCAACGTGCGCAAGATTTGGGCCGGGAAAAGAAAATTCTCGAATCAGTGGTGGGCACCATCGACCATCTTACGTCCAATCTCAACGATAACACCGAGCTTTACGATCTGACAAAAGCCGAGGGAGATTTTGACAGCCTGCGGGCCATTGAGGCCGATGCCGAAAAGCTGCAGGCCATTGTGGCCCAGCTTGAGTTTCGCCGCATGTTCAATAACCCAGCTGATCCAAGCAATTGTTTCATCGATATTCAAGCAGGCGCTGGGGGAACAGAAGCCTGTGATTGGGCCGCTATGCTGCTTCGTCAATATTTGAAATATTGCGAGCGCAAGGGCTTCAAGACTGAAATCATGGAAGAAAGTGAGGGTGATGTGGCTGGCATCAAAAGTGCCACCCTCAAGGTGGAAGGTGAATACGCTTTTGGCTTGTTACGCACTGAAACCGGGGTTCACCGCCTGGTACGAAAAAGCCCCTTTGATTCTTCCGGGGGGCGTCATACTTCTTTTGCAAGCCTTTTTGTGTACCCCGAAGTGGATGACTCGATTCAAATTGATATCAACCCGGCGGATGTTCGCACAGACACTTTTCGTGCCTCAGGGGCGGGAGGGCAGCATATCAATAAAACCGACTCAGCAGTTCGTTTAACACATGTCCCCACCGGGATTGTGGTGCAATGCCAAAATGACCGATCTCAGCATCGGAACCGCGACGAGGCATGGCAAATGCTGCGTTCGCGCCTCTATGAGCATGAAATGCGCAAGCGTATGGCTGAACAACAAAAACTTGAAGATACAAAAACGGAGGTCGGCTGGGGGGCACCAAATTCGCAGTTATGTGCTGGACCAAAGCCGTATCAAAGACTTACGCACTCATGTGGAAATTTCCAACACCCAAAAAGTGCTCGATGGTGACCTTGATCTTTTCATCGAGGCCAGCCTCAAACAAGGTATTTGAACCCTGATTCCTGTCACATATTTTTTGGAGCCCCGCATGCTTGAAGGCACTTCTGCGCTTATTCGTCGACAAGACTATGTTGAGCCAGCATTTTGGATTCGTAAAGTGGATTTGGTGTTTGATCTGGACCCTGTGAAAACCATGGTCATTAACCAAATGGTCATTGAACCCAACCCCACCCAAGCGCAACAAGCTTTGAGGCTGCACGGAGAAGGGATTCATCTCATTCGCCTGCTGATCAATGGCGAAAGCATTTCTTTCCACCGTGAAAATGGCATGCTGGTGATTGACCACCCTCCCGAGGGCCCATTTATGCTGGAGGTGCGCAATACTTGCTCGCCTGAGCAAAACACCCAGCTTTCGGGGCTTTATACCTCCGGAGGGGGCTTATTTACTCAGTGTGAAGCCGAGGGTTTTCGGCGAATCACTTATTTCCTGGATCGCCCCGATGTCATGGCGGTATTTACGGTCACCCTGCGCGGCCCAAAGTCTCTATACCCTGTTTTGCTCTCAAATGGCAACTTGCTGGAGCAAGGTGATCTTGACAAGGGCCTTCACTATGCCAAGTGGCATGACCCTTTCCCCAAACCGTGCTATCTCTTTGCTTTGGTTGCCGCAGATTTGGTGGTGCGTGAACAGCATATTCGTAGCCGATCTGGAAAAAACCATCTGTTGCAAATTTATGTTCGCCGTGGAGACCTCGACAAAACAGAGCATGCCATGAACTCGCTCATTGCGAGCATGGTTTGGGATGAAGCCCGTTTTGGCCTGGCACTTGATCTAGACCGATTCATGATCGTGGCGGTCAATGATTTCAATATGGGTGCGATGGAAAACAAAGGCTTGAATATTTTCAACACCAAATTTGTCTTGGCCAGCCCATTCACCGCCACCGACGCAGATCATGCGGGCATTGAAAGCGTGGTGGCCCACGAATATTTTCACAACTGGACTGGCAATCGAATCACCTGCCGTGATTGGTTTCAGTTAAGCCTCAAGGAGGGTTTGACTGTCTTTCGCGATCAAGAATTCAGCATGGACATGGCGCACAGCCCATCAGCCCGTGCGGTACGCCGCATCGACGATGTTCGGCAACTTCGGCATTTACAGTTTCCTGAAGATGCGGGCCCGATGTCTCATCCCGTCAGGCCCGACGAATATCTTGAGATCAATAATTTTTACACTACCACGGTGTATGAAAAAGGTGCCGAAGTGGTGCGCATGATGCAAACTTTGGTCGGTCGTGATGGTTTTGCTCAGGGTATGAAGCTTTATTTTCAGCGGCATGATGGTCAAGCTGTGACCTGTGATGATTTTGTGCAAGCCATTGCTGATGCAAACCCTGGTACCAAGCTGGCTCAACATCTTGAGGCTTTCAAACGTTGGTACAGCCAAGCAGGTACCCCCCGGATTGAGGCCAAGGGCCGTTATGACGCCCCTTCACGCACCTACACCTTATTGATTGAGCAGCATGGCGTGGCGGCATCTACGGAGGTCACAATCGGCCATCAGCCTTTCGTGATACCTGTTGGTGTGGGCTTGATTGGTCAGAGTGGTCAGGTGTTGCCTTTACGGCTTGAAACCGATTCCACCAGCGAAAAACCGACTAATCATCAAGTACTTGTCGTCACTGAAAAACGCAATTTTTTCACTTTTATTGATGTCGATGAAGAACCGGTTCCGTCTTTGCTGCGGGGTTTTTCTGCGCCGGTGATATTGTCTGACGGCCTGGGGGACGCCGAACTTTTGCTGCTTTTACGTCATGACACAGACCCCTTCAATCGATGGGAGTCGGGCCAACGCTTGGCCCTCAATCGATTGTTGCCGGCCTTGCGTGATGAATCCTGCCCCACATTGATACTTGACGCTCCTTTCATCGAGGCCATGCGCGAGCTATTAACTCACCCAAATATGGATGCAGCGTTTAAAGAGATGGTTCTGACACTGCCCAGCGAAGGGTATATTGCTGAGCAACTGGAGTTTGTCAATCCTCATCGTATTCATACTTTGCGCGAGTCTTTGCGTTTGCAATTGGCACAAGCCCTGCGTGATGAGTGGCAGCATGCCTTTGACAGCCATCAAACCCAAGGGGCTTATTCGCCCGACCCAATTTCTTGTGGTAAGCGTGCATTGGCAAACTTAGCCCTGTCAATGCTTTGTCTCGATGCCAGTGCGCGCGGTGATCTCACGTGGCCAGGGCGGGCACTTCAGCGCTTCAAAGATGCCTACAACATGACTGATCGCCTCGGTGCTTTGCAGGCTCTTTTGGCTTGCCGATCACCTCTGGCTGATCAGGCCCTTGACCGCTTTTATGCCCTCTTTGTCAATGAGCCTTTGGTGATCGATAAATGGTTCGCCATTCAGGCCACTGCTCCCGAGTCAGAGGGAAAAGTGTTGGAGCGCGTGCAGGCTTTGCTGACGCATCCCGACTTTAGTTTGAAAAATCCGAATCGAGCACGCAGCCTGATTGCTTCTTTTTGTATGGGCAACCCGGCCGCTTTTCATCGATCTGACGGTGCTGGTTATGAGTTTTGGGCTGAGCGTGTTCTTGATCTGGATACCAGCAACCCTCAGCTGGCTGCACGCATTGCTCGTATCATGGAACGCTGGATTCGGCTCGCTTCACCATGTCGCGAGGCTGCTCAAAAAGCCCTTGAGCGCGTGGCCGCGAAGACTGACTTATCCAAAGACGTGAGGGAAATCATTTCCAATGCTTTATCGGGCAAAAATCCTCTTTTTTAAGGAAACGCTGAACAAGTCAAAATCAAAGGCAGGCCACCTGCCCGGCTACGCCGGGATTTCATGAGGCGAAACTCGACCGAGTTTTTAGGCCAAAAACTCCTGTTCAGGGGCCTTTTTGCCCATTTCGTTCAGGCCATCTTCGAGTATGGCCAGTTTCAGGGCATTGTTCAGCACTTCCTTAGCAATGCTTGAAAACAGGCTTGCGCTTGGCCAGAAAGGCTGCCATGCCTTCTTTTTGGTCTTCGGTGGCAAACAAGGCATGAAACAGCCGCCGTTCGGCCATGATGCCTTCACTCAAAGATCCCTCAAAGGCGTGGTTCAGGCTTTCCTTGGCCATCATCACGCTGGGATTGCTGAACTCACCGATGGTGCGAGCGATGGCAAGGGCTGTGGTGAGTAATTCTGAGGCAGGTACCACGCGCGATACCAAGCCAACGCGTTCAGCTTCTTGGGCGTCCATCATGCGGCCTGTGAGAACCATATCCATGGCCTTGGCTTTTCCGATGGCGCGAGGCAGACGCTGGGTCCCCCCAGCACCGGGAATGATGCCCAATTTGATTTCAGGTTGACCAAATTTAGCCGTTTCTGAGGCAATCATGATGTCACACATCATGGCCAGCTCGCATCCACCACCGAGGCAAAAGCCCGATACAGCAGCAATCACGGGCTTGCGAACTGAGCGAATACGCTCCCAGTTGCGTGAAATAAGATCACCCTTATAGGCTTCTGTAAAAGACAAGCCTGCCATGACTGTGATGTCAGCGCCAGCCGCAAAGGCTTTTTCGCTGCCGGTGATCACCATGCAGCCGATACCAGGATCATGGTCAAAAGTCAGGAGGGCTTCACCCAATTCATCCATCAGTGCATCATTGAGAGCGTTGAGTTGCTGGGGCCGGTGGAGGGTGATCAAGCCGGTGGACAATGCGCCTGGGGTGGCTGATTCTGGTTCATGAGTGGTGGTCAAAATAAATTGATAAGTCATAGGGCTTTCCTGGTCACAGAGCAAAGGCGATGGCCAAAATCAGTGGGCGATTTCTGGGTTTTTTGCAATATGCAGATCAAGATGATGCTGGTTATCTTGCTCAATTCGTATGCGGATCGGCAAATCATAAAGTGCAGGCGAAAACCAGACATCCGTTTTCAGATCATGGGGCCGAGGTGAACCAATGCGTCGGGGCCTGAGCTGAAAAGCCCATAAGCGACCGATCGGCGTGTTTAGGGTTTCAGGCTCAAGAACATCGTACACCCATTCAGTGACATTGCGTGGGGTGGCCACGGCCAGGGGAATTTCTTTTCCAGGCAAAAGCAAATCAGACTGAGTTTGAAAAAGATAAGTCAACTGGATAAACTGACTGGCTGGATCTTGAACCTGCCTGGGCGCAACAAGGCGTTGACCGCTGGGTAAAAGCACTCCTGCCGAGTCGATGAGCATGCTCGCAAGCCGGGGGGTTTTGAACAGCAATTTACTTTTTTCTGAGTATTTGCGGGGCCAAAGGCCCTCATTTGACATCACGCCCTCGCTGCGCATCTGCCGTTGAAAAACCGGCCCGGTTTGAATGTCCATCAAGACTTGATAGGTGTCACCTTGACGCAACCACTCCACCTGGGCTGAGCCGTTCAATTCGCCTCGATACTGGCCGCGCAGGGTGTAACTGATTCGGATGGCCTTTGGCCCATGGAAAAGGTCACTTTTGAGAGGTGGCGAAATGAGTTTTTCTGGCAGCTTGATCGGCTCAGCAGAGGCTTGATTTACAGCACTCTCCCCTACTGTAGAAAGAGGGGGGTTGATTTCAGGGGACCGGCTTGAACTGGCGGCGAGTGCGGCTGTGTCGGGATGATATCTAAATTCAACTTGGAGGTCATCCACTTCCGGGAAGGGCTTGAGCACATCAGGGGCCGATGTTGCACTGGCAACCCAAGCCTGCGGCTTCGCTGGATGGGCCCGGGCTGGTGGGGGAGCTGGTGGGCTGGGTGGATGGGCTGGTGGGGGGGCTGGGGACACCTTGGCGGGTACAGGCGGCACCGCGTGGATTTCTGACACATAAGCCACCTGGATGCGGGGGGGCATGAGGGCATTGATCTGCCGCTCAGACCATGCTTGACTCATCCAGACCATGAAACAGACATGTAGCACGGCCACCATCAAGCTCAGGCTGCAAAGCAGCATGGCCTTGCGCTTCAGTGGATGGTTGCGCTTTGGTGTCAACATGAGGCCAACCTCAAAGGCCCAGCCACCCTTTCCTCAGACTGGAGGCGGTTTGCGCGGCCTGAGATGCAGGTTGATGTACCAAGTGGCCTTGTGGGGCCCAAGTGTCTGAACCTGGGCTGGATACCAAACCAGACCCTGCAGGAAGGTTCAATGAAAGCAGGCTTTGATCACGGCAAACCAAAAGTGTGCTGGCGTGCTCAGGGGCCATGAAACGTGGCGCATCATCAAGCTTGCGCAAACGCCACTGGTTGATGGCCAGCAGTTCATCACCCACCGAAAGGCCTATTTTTTCTCCAAGCCCCCCCCATAACACCTGATTGATTTTGATGCCGGTAAGGGGGCTTTCGGAAACTTTGACACCCCAACGCTGAGCCATGGTGGGGGTTGACGCTTGCCAAAGAATCCCAAAAGGTTCAAAAAGATCAGCCCAGGGAAGGTCGTCGGTACCGTGAACCCATTGACGAAGATGTTCACTCAGGGCGTGTGCTGAGATGTCATCGACCGCTTTGAAAATATCATTTTCTGAAATTTCAGCCCCTGCACTGCGAAACCAAAGGGCGCGCATGACGTCATCCAGGCTGCCCACGCCAGACCCCCGCAATGATAAGTCAAGGGCCAGAGCAAGCAAAGCGCCTTTGGTATAATAGCTGATGGTAATGTTCTGGGTATTTTCATCGTGACGATAATACTTCACCCAGGCATCAAAACTTGACTGTGCCACACTTTGCACATACCGGCCAGGGGTGCTTAAAACTGCCCTGAAATTTTTGCTTAATAGTTTCAAGTAGCGTGATTCATCAATCAGACCACTGCGTACCAAAAACAGGTCGTCATAATAGGCAGTAAACCCTTCAAAAAACCACAAAAGCTGCGTGTAATTTTCACGGTCAAGTTGATACTGGCCAAATTCTGCCGGTTTCATCCGCTTGACGTTCCAGGTGTGAAAATATTCGTGGCTGATCAGACCAAGCAAGCCG
>JBEIRS010000346.1:0-1482 GCA_040375795.1 Methylibium sp. | reverse complement strand
GTGCCAAGCGTCGCCACGGCATTGCGATACCCTGACTGGGCGAGGGCAACGACATCAATGTAACCCTCGACAACCAGGGCGTAGCCTCGACGACGAATTTCGCTGCGTGCCTCAAACAGCCCATACAGCTCGCGGCCTTTACTAAACACAGGCGTTTCCGGCGAATTCAGGTATTTGGGTTCAGAGCCATCAAGTACCCGCCCCCCAAACCCGATCACATCACCTTGAACTGATCGAATTGGAAACATGATCCGGTTACGAAAACGATCATAGCGCTTGCGAGTGGGTTGAGAATTCCCTTCGTCTTCAGGTGAAATGACCAAGCCACAATCAACCCACTGAGGGTTTTCATAGTCAGGGATGACCGTTGATAGAAAACGCCAGCCCTCTGGGGCATAGCCCAGTCTGAAGCGATCTCTGATATCAATCGATAGACCTCGTTGTTGTAGATAAGCCGAAGCTTGATGAAATTTTGCAATTTGTTTTTGGTAATGCTGAGCCGCTTTGTGAAGTAGCTCGTTCAGTGAGCTTTGTTGTTTTTTGAGGGCAAGAGCACGTTCACGTTCTTTGGGGCTGAGTTCATCTTGGGGAACCATCATCCCTGCTTGTTGGGCAAGGTCACTGACGGCATCTTGGAATGACATTCCGCAGTGCTGCATCAAAAAACCAATCGCATTGCCATGCACGCCACAACCAAAGCAATGGTAGGTTTGTCGGCTGGCACTGACAGTAAAGCTGGGTGTTTTTTCGTTGTGAAACGGGCAAAGGCCTTTGTGGTGAATGCCGGCTTTTTTGAGTTGAACATGCCGGCCCACCACATCAATAATGTCTGAACGACTCAGGAGGTCTTGGAGAAACTGAGGAGGTATCACCCTTGAAGTCTAACAAAAGCCCATCCCCGTAGGGCACCTCAAAAAACCTCTTTTTTGGAAAATACGGCCGATTCAAACCAGGGCTGATGAGGCTGGTTTCGCCAAAATCAAGGGTTTTTTGGGGTGCTCAGTAGGGGACTTGATCACTGGGGTATTTCCAAAAATCTTTGAGCAAATAACTCATTGGAACCCCAAGGGCCAAGCCTCTGGGGGGAATTGGCTTGAGAAACCAACGGTCATACAGCGCCTGTGCCTCCCCTGTGGCAATCAAGCTTTTCATTTCTTCATCAAAAATTTGTTTAAGTTCAGGGTCGTCTTTGGAGAGCATGATCGCCGACGGCTCGATGGTCAAAAATTTTCCAACGACTTTGAATTTATTTGGGTCTGGTTTTGCAATGATCAAACCATAAAGCAGAACATCCAACATGGCAAATCCATCAGCCTCGCCATTTTCGACCATATTCAGGCCCTTAGAATGATCAGGAACTTCGACAATTTTGATACGAAGAAGGCGTTCTTGATTGGCACGTTTGATCGCCGCCAGAGGGGTGGTTTTTTCAGTAGATGAAAGTCTTTTGCCTTCAAAATCTCGTAAATCGTTAATTAAGCT
>JBEIRS010000076.1:0-6365 GCA_040375795.1 Methylibium sp. | reverse complement strand
TAACTCGAGCTGACATCATTGAGCGGCTTCAGCTCCAAGGAGCTGAAGTATTCATCAGCAGCTTTGACAGGCCCAATATTCGTTACACCATTCTCGAAAAAAAAGACGCTCGTCAGCAATTGCTTCAATTTATTCAAGAAGAACACGCAGGTGATGCTGGCGTGGTTTATTGTCAATCGCGGAAAAAAGTCGAAGAAACCGCCGAATGGTTGACGCAAAAAGGGATCCCAGCCTTGCCCTACCATGCCGGCTTGGAGACTCATATCCGCAACATTCACCAAGATCGTTTTTTGCGTGAAGAGGGTTTGGTGATGGTGGCGACGATTGCCTTTGGTATGGGCATTGACAAACCAGATGTGCGTTTTGTGGCCCACCTGGATTTACCAAAAAACATTGAGGCTTACTACCAAGAAACAGGTCGTGCCGGTCGAGACGGCCTGCCTGCAAACGCCTGGATGGTCTATGGCTTGGCTGATGTTGTGAATCAACGTCGAATGATCGAAGAAAGCCCCGCAAGCCATGAATTTAAGCGATCACAGCTTCGTAAACTGGATGCTTTGTTGGCCTTGGCTGAATCTCATGATTGTCGGCGTGTTCGGCTCTTGAGTTATTTTGGCGAGCCGAGCCAAGCTTGCGGTCATTGTGACAACTGCCTGAACCCTCCTCAAACCTGGGATGCTACCGAGGCCGCTCGTAAGGGTCTGAGTGGCATTTACCGTTTTCATCAACGAGAGGGACAGCGTTTTGGTGCGGGCCACTTAATTGATGTTCTGCGCGGAAAAGTCACCGACAAAGTGCGTGAATATCAACATGAAAGTTTGAGTACCTTTGGGATCGGTGGAGACCTGACCGAAATGCAGTGGCGCAGTGTATTGCGCCAACTGATAGCGCTTGGTTATGTGTGCACGGAGGGTGAATATCATACCCTGGCATTGTCTCCCAGTGCACGACAAGTTTTACGAGGGGAGGTGCGGCTTTTGTTACGTCACACGCTTGAAAAGCCTAACAAAAAACGACTTGCCCGATCGGACGGGCGCCAAGCCAAGCCTGATCAAATTGCACTGGAGCCACAAGCCATGCGTCGTTTTGCGGCCCTCAAGGCGTGGCGAGCGGAAGTGGCCCGAGAACACAATCTACCCGCCTATGTGGTGTTTCATGATGCCACTTTGGCCGAGATGGCGCGTGACCAACCTGACAACCTGGATAAACTTAGACATATCAGCGGCGTAGGGGCCAAAAAACTGGAGGCTTATGGAGCCGATATTTTGAGGGTGTTATGGATGCGTCACGCTGAAGCTTGAATCAAGGGGATAATACCCCCATGCATCCGAACGCTTTGATTGAACTGGCCACCGACCTTCTCCACAATGTCTTGCAATTTTCTTTGCCCGCAGACCGTGTGGTTTCTGATTTTTTTCGCCGGCACCGTCACTTGGGGCCACGAGAGCGTCACAGTATTGCCGAAACAGTTTATGCGGTCTTGCGCCGCCGTACTTTATTTCAACATCTGGCTCAGTCGGGCCATGGTGAACATACTCGGCGCCTTGTTTTATTGGCTTGGCAGGGAAATGCTGGTTTTCTGCGCGCAGCGCTTTCTGAAGCTGAGCAAGGGTGGTTGAGCCAAATTCAGGCAACCAACCTCGAGGGTTTGTCTGAAAAATACAAGCACAACCTGCCAGAATGGCTGGCCGATGCATTGAAATCCTCTGTGGGTGAATTATTTTGGCCTTTGGCCCACAGTCTCCAAGAAACCGCCCCCCTGGATGTACGGGTCAATACCCTCAAAATGAAGCGCGAGGAGGCCTTGTCCGCCTTGAAGGCAGCTCAACTTTCGGCTCAAGTGACTCCATTTTCTCCTTGGGGCTTGAGGTTTGAGGGTAAGCCTGCACTACACAAACAAGCCCTGTTTGAGTCTGGTGCTTTGGAAGTCCAAGATGAAGGTAGCCAGCTTCTGGCTTTACTCACCGATGCCAAGCGGGGTGAAATGGTGGTTGACTTTTGCGCGGGCTCTGGGGGTAAGACGCTGGCTTTGGGTGCAGCCATGCGCAATACTGGCCGGCTCTATGCCTTTGACACCTCGGGGCACCGATTGGCCGCCCTGAAACCCCGCCTCGCCCGCAGCGGTCTCTCGAATGTGTACCCTGCCCAAATTGTCCATGAGCGCGATGATAGAATCAAAAGACTGGCCGGCAAAATTGACCGTGTGCTGGTGGATACCCCTTGTTCCGGCTTGGGTACCTTGCGTCGCAACCCTGATATGAAATGGCGCCAAAGCCCTCAAAGCATTCAAGAATTGGTGGCCAAGCAAACAGCCATCCTTCAAAGTGCCGCTCGTCTTCTCAAGCCAGGGGGGCGTCTTGTTTATGCCACCTGCAGCCTTTTAAGCCGTGAAAATGAAGAAATCGCCGCCGCATTCACGCAAAACCAGCAGGCAAATTTTGAACCACTGCCTGTTCAGCAGGCCCTTGAACAGGCCCATGTCACCGAGGCAAATCGGCTGGTCAGTGGGCCATTTCTACGGTTATGGCCGCATGAGCACGGCACTGATGGATTTTTTGCTGCTGTATGGGTGCGGCGTTAAGAAAATATCGCTCAGGCGATCAAGCTCAGCACCATATTGTCACGGTGAATCAGTTCAGGCTCCGCCACAAAACCGAGCAAATGTTCAAACTCTGAAGATCCTTTACGCGCAATCAACCTCGATTCACCACTGGCATAATTGGCCAAGCCCCGGGCAATTTCCTGCCCCTCCTGAGATTTCACCGCAATCACATCACCGCGATGAAACTCACCATGGACTTCAAGCACCCCAATGGGTAATAAGCTTTTCCCTTCTGCGGTCAGCTTTTGAGCGGCCCCAGCATCTATCACAACATAGCCAGGTAATTGCAATTGATCCGCCATCCACTGTTGGCGAGCACTGAATTTTTGTGTTGAAGCCAGCAAAGCGGTACCGATCGATTCCCCAGCCAGAAGCCGAGGCAACACATCCGGCTCTCGCCCCCAGGCAATCACAGTGCTTGCGCCACTTCCGGCAGCCCGCTTAGCAGCAAGCACCTTGGTAATCATGCCTCCGCGGCCAAGGCTGCTTCCAGCCCCGCCCGCCATGGCCTCCAGGGCAGGGTCTCCGGCAACGGCCTGATGAATAAAGCAGGCTTGTGGATTTTGTCGAGGGTCAGCCGAATACAAACCCTGCTGATCCGTCAAGATGACCAAAAGATCCGCCTCGACCAGATTTGCCACCAAAGCCGCGAGAGTGTCATTGTCACCAAATTTAATTTCATCATTAACGACGCTGTCATTTTCATTGATGACCGGAATCACCCGGTGTCCAAGCAAAGTCCATAAGGTTGATCGAGCATTCAGATAACGCTCGCGGTCGGCCACGTCTGCATGGGTCAATAGAATTTGAGCACTGCCCAAACCCTGTTCCTTCAACTTGGATTCATAAATCTGTGCCAAGCCCATTTGCCCGACGGCGGCAGCGGCCTGAAGCTGATGCAATTCTTTGGGCCGTGCGACCCAGCCCAATCGCTTCATACCCTCGGCAATGGCACCGCTCGAAACCATCAAAACGTCACAACCCTGTCCCGCCAAAATAGCAATTTGTCGAGACCAGTCCGCAATGGCTTGGGCATCCACCCCACGCCCCTCATTGGTCACCAAGCTTGAACCGACCTTGACCACAATGCGACGTGCCTCTTGGATTGCCATCATGATGAATCCTCATCTTGGGGGAAGTCAAAGCGTGGATCGGAAGGTGAGGGTGCCACATTTTTGAGCTTTGACACCTCCTGATACACCGCTCTGATAAGGGCTTCGCAACCTTCTCTGGTCAGTGCAGAAATTTCGAAGATTGGCCCCTTCCACTTCAATCGTTTTAGAAATTTTTTAACCCGCTGAGCCCGATCTTCAGGGGGAACCATATCAAGTTTGTTAAGCACCAACCAGCGCGGCTTATCAAACAGAGCTTGATCGTATTTTTTTAATTCAGCAACAATCGACTGGGCTTGAACAACAGGGTCTTGCGCTTCATCAAAAGGGGCCATATCAACAACATGCAAGAGCAAGCCAGTGCGCTGCAAATGACGTAAAAAAAGATGCCCCAGCCCAGCGCCCTCGGCAGCCCCTTCAATCAAGCCCGGAAGATCAGCCACCACGAAGCTTTGCTCAGCAGCCACGCGAACAACCCCCAAATGAGGATGCAGCGTGGTGAATGGGTAATCAGCAATTTTTGGACGGGCATTCGAAACCGCCGCGATCAGGGTAGATTTTCCAGCATTGGGCATCCCCAGTAAACCCACGTCGGCCAAAACGCGCAATTCGAGCTTGAGTTTTTTTTGTTCGCCTGGCCAGCCTGGAGTTTTTTGACGGGGTGCCCGATTGGTACTGCTTTTAAAATGAAGATTCCCAAAACCCCCGTCTCCGCCCTTGGCAATCAGGACTTTTTCGCCCGGTACCAACAATTCTGTGATGACTTGATCGGTATCAAAATCTTTGATGATGGTTCCTGGAGGCATACGCAGCACGATATCCTCAGCAGCCGCCCCGAATTGATCTGAACCGCGACCACTCTCGCCATTGCGCGCGATGTGACGACGGGCATAGCGGTAGTCAATCAAGGTATTGAGATTGGGGTCGGCCATGGCATACACACTGCCGCCTCGCCCCCCATCTCCGCCATTGGGGCCGCCGAATGGGATGAATTTTTCACGTCGAAAACTGGCGCAACCACTGCCGCCATCTCCAGCGACCACATCAATGACGGCCTCATCAACAAATTTCATGATCTCTCGCAATTCAGAGGCTCAATGATTTTGAGCCACAAGGGCCGGATCCCTTAAAACACAAAAATTTCTGACAAACCCTCATCCAAGCCCATCAAGAAATTGGCACAGCAAGCCACCTCAAAAAACAAGCCCCGCAAACGCGGGGCTTTTGAATTTGTCAACCCCGATCAAGCGGCTTTGACACTGACCAATCGGCGATTCAAGGTACCACCAACCGAAAACTGAACATGACCATCGACAAGGGCAAACAAAGTGTGATCGCGCCCAAGACCAACATTGGGGCCTGGGTGAAATTGAGTGCCACGTTGACGAACAATGATCGAGCCTGCCTGGACAGCCTGGCCGCCAAACACCTTGACTCCGAGCATTTTTGGTTGAGAGTCGCGGCCGTTTCGGGTTGAACCGCCACCTTTTTTCTGTGCCATGATTTAACTCCTTATTGCGGCCGAACGATCAAGCGTTGACGGCACTGATTTCGATTTCAGTGAAATTTTGGCGATGGCCTTGGCGCTTTTGATAGTGCTTGCGCCGACGCATTTTGAAAATGCGAACCTTGTCGTGTTTGCCTTGAGAAATGACTTTGGCAAGCACAGTGGCACCTGCAACCAAGGGGGTCCCGACTTTTAACTCGGCTCCGGCACCCACGGCCAAAACCTGGTCAATCGTGATCTCTTGGCCAAGCTCCGCAGCAATCTGTTCTATTTTGATCTTTTCGCCTGCAGCAACACGATATTGCTTGCCGCCGGTTTTTATGACCGCGTACATATCAGCCCTTTCAATTAAAAAAATGGCATTCACTCTACCGACCCTGATCGCTATCGGCAAAATGCGCCTGCAAAAGCCCAAGCACTTTAAGGAACACAAAACACAGGTGACTGGCTGGTTTATTGTGGATGCAACTTGTTTGAGATGTTAAAACCCAAATAAATTTTCGGCAGCACAGCAGTAATTTGGCCAACCTGACCTGAGTGTGAACGACAGTTGCGACTTTTGCAGCCACTTTTGCCAGCTTTCTTGCCTTGACGAAGCTCGCCGACTTGAGAAAAAAACACCGAAGAAGCCTTTTGGCAAAAAATAATACAAACCAAGAAAGCGAATAGCGGTGGTTAAGGCAAGCTTATTGCCAAGCAATAAGGATTTTATAATTTTGCCTTATTTTTAGGCAGGGTCGATGATTTTAGCATGAATTGAAGGCGCAATCATCATCACGAATTATTTTTTCCAACCATTGTGCCTCTCGCACGCTAAAAATCCAGTCAATACTGGCCATCGCCACATGAATTTTGGCCCGCGTGAGCATGACACAGGAAGGCATTTCTAGATGCGGTGATTGCACTCAGCATGGCAAGGCTGACACAGACATGAACTGACCCCCTCCTTGCCCCACAAAGAGGGGTCAGTTCAACGCAACAGGCAAAAGTTCAAGTGATTTTTTCGGCACGAGAATGAAAAAATGATTGAGCTTTAATGACCAATGTTCAATAGGCTCTTAATTGTAACCTGAATATCAGATTTTGTCATTGGATAAGTCTGTGGATAAGCTGTGGATAGGCTGTGGATAATGTGTGGATAACT
>JBEIRS010000040.1:0-8859 GCA_040375795.1 Methylibium sp. | reverse complement strand
GCACAACCTCGCATTCAGCGAATCCTGATATCAAGCATTGCTTGCCTGATTTTGATCTTGTTGATGCAAGTAGGACACCATTTTCGTGACATTACTGCAGCGAAATGGCCTGAAACAGCCCCCGTGCTGCTGCGCTGGTGCCTTCTTTTGAATTGTCAGCTACAAGCTCCACGTTATATTGACAGTGTGGTTGTCGAAAGCGTGAGCTTGACGCGCGGCCACAGCAGCAATAAATTTTTGCTCTCTGTAGTTTTACAAAACCGCAATGCTTTCGCGGTTGCCATGCCCGCTCTTGATCTCACCCTCCGAGAAAATAATGGAGCGCTCATCACTCGTCGCATCCTGAAACCGGAAGACTTGCAACTTAAAACCGTCACCATTGAGCCCCGTTCAGAAGCCCAAGTGCAAGTCGTACTGACCGAAAAAGAGCGACGTATTGTCAACTATACCGTCGAAGCGTTTTACCCCTGATGAATTGATTCTGGAGACTTTGATGTCGGCCCTGATTTGTGGCTCGCTTGCCTTTGACACCATTACCAACTTTCCTGGCCGCTTTGCCCAGCATATCTTGCCTGAACAAGTACATATTTTGAATGTGTCATTTTTGGTTCCCAGCTTGCGGCGCGAATTTGGTGGATGTGCTGGCAATATTGCTTACAACTTGTTCCAACTGGGTGGAGAGCCCTTGATTATGGCAACTCTGGGCCGCGACGATGGAGCCAATTACCTGGATCGCCTGAAAACCTGGGGGTTAAATACTGAGTTTGTACGTATGATTGATGCACAATATACAGCACAAGCTATCATCATCACTGACACCGATAACAATCAAATCACGGCCTTTCACCCAGGGGCCATGCAGGAAGCTCATTCACAGAGTGTCCCTGCCAAAAACGATATTCGTATTGCCATCGTGGCTCCCGATGGGCGGGAGGCGATGCTGACCCACGCGGCTCAGTTGGCAGCGGCACATATTCCATTTATTTTTGATCCTGGCCAAGGGCTGCCGATGTTTGAAAGCCATGAGCTGGAGGAATTTTTGGCACAAGCTTCCTGGCTTGCTTTGAATGACTATGAAGCTCGCTTGCTTTGTGATCGCACTGGAAAAACGCTTGAATCCCTTTCGAGATCCCACCTTCGTGGGGTGGTCGTGACTTTGGCCGGGGATGGCTGTGAAATTTGGGAACAAGGCCACCGAACGCATGTCAAGGGCGAAAAAGCCGAAGCGATCATCGACCCGACCGGCTGTGGAGATGCTTTCAGGGCAGCTTTGCTCTTTGGTCTGGAACAAGGCTGGCCCCTTCAGCGTTGTGCTGAATTAGGCAATCAACTGGGGGCCTTGAAAATTGCATCCCGAGGCGGGCAAAACCACACGCTGAATAAACGTGCCCTGGGCTTGTCATAATCATCACCACCGGAGAAGTCTCCAACTTCTCGTCCGGGGAGTGGGTCAACGAATAATTTGTCAACGAATAATTTGGGCGAATGCCGAGTGGGCATGAATGGACTCAAAATTTTCCACCATCACGCTGTAGCGACCGACCCGATAATCAGCATTGAGTTCAAGAGCGATATCCCGAACCAGGTCTTCTACAAATTTGGGGTTTTGGTAGGCACGCTCGGTGACCCATTTTTCATCAATCCGCTTGAGCATGGGCCAAATCTCACTTGAGGCTGCGTTTTCTGCAAACCGCACCAAAATCGGCCAATCGAGATCTTTTAATAATTCGACTCGAAGAGTGACGTGAGATCGCTGATTGTGAGCGCCAAATTCAGAAATTTCTTTAGAACAGGGACACAGGGATTTGACCGGCACCACCGCTTGCGCCCAGACTTCTGCAGGCCCTTGGGGGCCTTGTTCCGCAATCCAACTGCCTTGATATTCCAATAAACTTTCAACCCCCGAAACAGGGGCTTTTTTGGGCAGAAAAAACGGAAAACGCACTTCAATACGCCCCTGCGTGGCATTCAATAAAGTGAGCATTTCACCAATCGCCTGACGTACAGTTTGGGTATCTAGTGGCGTATGCAGGGTTCCCAGCCATGCCACAAAACGTGACATATGAGTTCCCTTTTTGTCTGCGGGCAACATGACATCGAGATCCCACTGACCAATGGTGGATTGAGACGAGGCCCCTATACGAAGTTGAAATGGGTAGCGAATATCTTTGATACCGACTCGATGAATCAAGAGGTGTCTGGCATCAGATTCGCTTTGAGTATCTGGAATAGAAAAATGAGAAGAAGTTGATGGCATAGGACAGGCCAAGCGCAAAGCGCAAGAGATTCGTAAAACCACTGGTGAGGCCCGCACGGCCTCGGCCGATGAAATCAATGGTGAGCGGACCGCACCAAAGCAGGCTGTGCACCAAAACGCTTGATGATCGAAGCCTCAATGCCAGCCGCATCCAGGCCACACAAAGACATCAAACGGGCCGGATCACCATGCTCAATGAATTGATCGGGTAGCCCCAAAGTTAAGACAGGGCGAACCAGCCCCAAGAGTTGTAAGGCTTCCATGACGGCGCTGCCCGCCCCTCCCATCAGGCAGCCTTCTTCGAGCGTTACAAAGGCCTCATGACTGAGTGCCAATGCTTGCAGTAAATCAATGTCCAAGGGTTTTGCAAAGCGCATATTCGCAACCGTGATATCGAGACGTTCAGCCACTTCGAGGGCAGGGTAAAGCAAGCCACCAAAAGCCAACACGGCCACACGGTGGCCTTGCCGTCGAAGCTCCCCACGACCCCAAGGCAGTGTTTGCAGATCGGTACCAGGAGACAGACCAACCCCAGCCGCTCTGGGGTAACGAACAGCGACAGGCCCAGAGTGAGCGAAAGCAGTGCTCAATAACTGACGACATTCACGTTCATCAGCCGGTGTCAAAACACTCATTTGGGGAATGCAACGCAAAAAAGCGATGTCATAAGCGCCCGCATGTGTGGCGCCATCAGCACCTACGAGACCTGCGCGGTCCAGCGCAAACAAAACGGGTAAATTTTGAATGGCCACATCGTGAATGAGTTGATCATAGGCACGCTGTAAGAAGGTTGAGTAAATCGCCACCACTGGCTTGAGACCCTCGCAAGCCAGGCCCGCAGCAAAAGTCACCGCATGTTGTTCCGCAATCCCCACATCGTGATAACGCTTAGGAAAACGCTTTTCAAATTCGACCAAGCCCGATCCCTCACGCATGGCCGGGGTGATGCCAATCAAACGCTCATCAACGGCAGCCATATCACACAACCACTGGCCGAAAACCTGGGTGTAAGTCAATTTGGGCGTAGAGTCTGGCTTTTTCAGGCCCTCTGCAGGGTTGAATTTTCCGGGGCCATGATAGGCGACAGGGTCGACTTCAGCCAGCTTATAACCATATCCTTTTTTGGTCACCACGTGCAAAAACTGGGGGCCTTTGGCTTGACGCATGTTTTGCAAGGTGGGAACCAAAGAATCAAGATCATGTCCATCAATGGGGCCGACATAATTAAAGCCAAACTCTTCAAAAATTGTGGCTGGAAGCACGATACCCTTGGCATGCTCTTCCAGGCGCTTGGCCAGCTCAAACAGAGGAGGAGCATTTTTAAGCACACTTTTGGCTGTATCTCGGGCTGCCGCATAAAATTTACCACTCATGAGGCGGGCCAAATAACGGTTGAGGGCACCTACAGGGGGCGAAATGGACATGTCATTGTCATTGAGCACCACCAGCATATCGGGATAGCCACTGGCATGAGGTACCCCGGCATTGTTTAACGCCTCGAAAGCCATGCCTGCCGTCATGGCGCCATCACCGATCACAGCCACTGTGCGACGATCTTCGCCTTTGAGCTTGGCTGCCAAAGCCATTCCCAGAGCCGCCGAAATTGAGGTCGAAGAATGCGCAGTGCCAAAGGCATCAAACTCGCTTTCACTTCGGCGAGGAAAGCCGCTAATACCACCCAATTGCCTCAAAGTCGCCATCTGTTGGCGTCGCCCCGTGAGAATTTTGTGCGGGTAGGTCTGGTGCCCCACATCCCAGATCAGCCGATCATAGGGGGTATGAAATACATAATGTAAAGCGATGGTGAGCTCCACGGTGCCGAGATTGCTCGACAAGTGCCCCCCCGTTTGAGAAACGCTGTGTAATACATATTCGCGCAATTCATGCGCCAAACAGCGCAATTCAGAGCGAGACAGTGTTCGCAGGTCTAGCGGGCTTTGAATGGATTGCAATAAAGAGCTTGTCATGGGTTTAGTTTTCTCGTCGGATAATTTTGTCAGCCAGCGCTTTCAAGTAACCCACATCAGGCAAGGCCGTTTGGGCCAAGGCCATGTGGGCCTGTTCCGAGAGGTCATGGACATCATGAAGGGCGGCTTCCAGGCCCAATACACTGACATAAGTCGGTTTGTTCGCCACCTGGTCTTTGCCCGCGGTTTTACCCAGCACGTCTGTGCCCTGAGTGACATCCAACACATCATCCACCACCTGAAATGCCAAGCCGATAGCCCACCCAAAATCAGAAAGTGCTTGTTGCGACGCGGCGGAGGCTGAGCCGCATGCAGCCCCCATCATGACGCTGGCCTGAAGCAATGCCGCCGTTTTGAGGCGGTGCATCTGGCGTAGCTGGTTTTTGCTCAAGCTCAGGCCAACATTCGCGAGGTCAATCGCTTGCCCCCCGGCCATGCCTGCATGGCCAGAGGCCCGTGCCAGCAAGGCACACCAACGGGCCTGCAATGTGGGCGGGACATCCTGCAAAGGGGTGAGCATCTCAAAAGCCAAGGCCTGCATGGCGTCGCCAGCCAGCATGGCGGTGGCTTCGCCAAAACGTATATGGGCTGTGGGTTTACCACGGCGTAAAAGGTCGTTGTCCATGCAAGGCAAATCGTCATGGATCAAAGAGTAAGCATGGATGATCTCAACAGCGCACGCTGCACGCATGGCCCATTCCCGAACACCTCCGACAGCTCGGGCGGCGGCCAGCACCAAAAGAGGTCGGATACGTTTTCCGCCATCAAGCACGCTGTACCTCATGGCTTCACCCAAACCTGCTGGAGCCTCAGCGGGAACCCAAGCATTCAGAGCCGACTCTATCGCATCGAGTTCAGCATGCATCCAGGAGGTAAATTCGGTCATGAGGGAATCCAGGGCTTGAGTTGGCTGTCTTCGAGAACCTTGACCTGCTGCTCGACAGCTTCAAGCCGGCTGCGGCAAAATTGAAGAAGCTCTGCACCGCGATGATAGCCTTCGATCAACCGCTCTAATGGAACCTGACCGGTTTCCATCGTGGAAACCAAGCGCTCAAGCTCCGCAAGGGCTTCTTCATAAGAAAGAGCAGGGGATAATGAGGGGGAATCAGCAACAGACATGGTGCAGAAAAAGCTCCATTGTAGTCAGACGAAGCACAAAAGAAAGTGAGGCAAGAGAGCGGCTTGATGAAAAAGCTGCGTTGCCTCAACACAACAACCAAGTACAGACAGGGTTCACGAGGGGCAAAATCCAGTACTTGATGTCTTTCAGGTCTTTTTCAAGGCCGATTTTGAATCGTGACTCAAATACGATCTTCCTCCAGTTTTGCGGCCCTGACCGTGGCTGCCATCGGTGTCGTGTATGGAGACATCGGCACCAGCCCTCTGTACGCACTTAAAGAAGTTTTCGCTCATGGCCGGGTTGCTTTGACCCCCGATAATATTTACGGGGTGTTGTCACTGGTTTTCTGGACAATCACTGTCATTGTGTCCTTGAAGTATGTGGCATTGATTCTTCGGGCAGACAATCATGGCGAAGGGGGATTGATAGCGATGCTCGCGCTGGCCTCGCAAGCTGTCATTGAACGCCCCAAAACCAGAAAAATTTTACTCCTTGTGGGTATTTTTGGAACGGCTGTTTTTTTTGGTGATGGGGTGATTACCCCGGCTGTGACGGTGCTGTCGGCCATTGAGGGCCTTGAAGTGGCAGCGCCCCAGCTTAAAAAGCTGGTTTTGCCACTGACCTTGATTGTCTTGACCCTGCTTTTTCTGGTGCAACGCCAGGGCACTGCAAAAGTGGGCAAATTTTTTGGGCCGATTACCCTGTTGTGGTTTATGGGTTTGGCGGTGCTGGGGGTTCAGCACATTGTGACCAACCCGCAAATATTGTGGGCACTCAGCCCTCATTATGCCGCAAGTTTTATTGTCAGTGAACCTTATATAGCCTTCGTGGCGCTTGGGGCCGTCGTTTTATGCGTGACAGGCGCCGAGGCTCTTTATGCCGATTTAGGCCATTTTGGCAAACGACCCATTCGCTTTGCCTGGTTTATTCTGGTGATGCCGGCGCTGGTGCTGAATTATTTTGGGCAAGGTGCGATGCTGCTGCAACACCCTTCCCATATTGACAATCCATTTGATCAAATGGTGCCTGATTGGGCTTTGTACCCTATGATTGGCTTGGCCACCTGCGCCAGCGTCATTGCTTCGCAGGCTTTGATCACGGCGGCTTTCTCGGTCACCAAGCAAGTGATTCAGTTGGGCTATTTACCGCGCATGCGCATTGAGCACACCTCGGTGCGAGACACAGGGCAAATTTATATCCCCTTTATCAATTGGAGTTTGTACGTTTGTATTGTGCTGGCGGTGGTTTTATTTGGTTCAAGCAGTGCCTTGGCCTCGGCCTATGGTATTGCCGTGACCACGGACATGCTCATCACAACGATCATGACCTTTTTCGTGATCCGCTACAGCTGGAAATACCCCCTTGTTGCTGTGCCTCGCAGCCAGCAGTATTTTCCTCATTATTGATGTTTTGTTTTTTGCTGCCAATATTGTCAAAATTTTTGAAGGCGGATGGTTTCCCATCGCGATTGGCGTTGTTATGTTTACCTTGATGATGACGTGGAAACAAGGGCGCGAATTGATGATGAATCGCTTGCGATCAGAATCGATGGAGTTATCGACTTTTTTGGACGCGGTTTTTCTCAATCCACCGCTGCGGGTTGAAGGGACGGCAGTGTTTATGGTGAGTGACCCGGGCATCACACCCAATGCGCTTTTACACAACCTGAAGCACAATAAAGTGTTGCACGAAACCAATTTATTTGTCACGGTAAAACACCATGAGCTGCCCTGGATTGGTTTTGATAAGCGGGTCGAGGTTGAATCCATGGGCCATAACTGCTGGCAAGTCACACTTCATTTTGGTTTTAAGAATGACCCTGATGTACCAGAAGCACTGCGCTTATTGAAAGGCCGAGGAATTTGTCTCGAAGACATGGAAACCAGCTATTTTCTCTCTAGAGATATTGTGATGCCAACGATTGGCGAGGGTATGATGATCTGGCGTGAAAAGCTTTTTGCCAGCATGCATCACAATGCATCGGCAGCGGCCGATTTTCTCAATTTGCCCACCAATCGGGTGGTGGAGCTTGGTTCCAAGGTTGAAATTTAAAACTGCTGTGAAATTTCTTTTTGTTGCTGACCCTCTCGAAACCTTCAAAATCCATAAAGACTCGACTTTCGCCATGATGCGTGAAGCGGTTCGGCGCAATCATGAGGTTTTCGCTTGCGAAACATCTCATCTGATGTGGGCCCGGGGTGGCCAAGTTTGCGCAAGAATCAAGCCGGTACGGTTCACGGGAATCAGTCATCCCTGGTTTGAACCCATCCATTATGCAGAGCATCCTACAAATTTGGCCCGCTTTGATGCGGTATTGATGCGCAAAGACCCGCCTTTCAACACAGAATTTTTTTATGCCACCCATCTTTTAGAGCAAGCGGAGCGCGAGGGGGCTTGTGTGTTCAATCGGCCTTCAGCACTGCGCGAGCACCCTGAAAAGTTGGCCATCATGGCGTTCCCGCAGTTCATTGCCCCGACACTGGTCACCAAAGATCCCGTCGAGTTGAAAGAATTTCATGAACAACAAAAAGATATCATTCTCAAGCCCCTTGATGGCATGGGTGGAAAAGGTATCTTCAGGGTTGGCCCTGATGGATTGAATCTTGGCAGTATCATCGAAACCCTGCAAGGGGACATTCCCCATACCCTGATGGCCCAGCGTTACCTCCCCGAAATCAGCCAAGGTGACAAACGCATCCTTTTGATCGCTGGCCAGCCCGTGCCATATGCCTTGGCTCGTATTCCGCAGGGCAAGGAAATCAGGGGCAACCTGGCCACTGGCGGAAAGGGGGTGGCCCAAGCGTTGTCTGCCCGGGATCTTGAAATCGCTGAGTACCTCGGCCCTATTTTGTTTGAACGTGGTTTGATGTTGGTGGGCCTGGACGTCATTGGCGACTGCCTGACAGAAATCAACGTGACCAGCCCAACCTGCTTTCAGGAAATACAGCAACAAACTGGTTTTGACGTGGCAGGTGGCTTCATGGATGCCCTTGAGGCCACCTGCGCTCAAGCCTGAGAGGGCCGCAGATTGTCAATGCCACCCCTTTTATTCAAATTAAGCGAACCCCTGTTTGGGCTTGAACCTCTTCCCGGGAAAGACCCGGGGCAATTTCCACCAATTGCAAGCCCTCGGGGATCACATCAATCACAGCCAAGTCCGTGATGATGCGGTCGACCACCCCGACTCCGGTTAAGGGCAAAGTGCAGCGCGGTAAAATTTTAAGGTCGATGGTGCCGTCTTTCTTTTTAGCCACATGCTCCATCAGTACCAGCACGCGGCCTACACCGGCCACCAAATCCATGGCCCCGCCCATGCCCTTGACCATTTTGCCCGGAATCATCCAGTTGGCCAAATCACCTTGCTCACTGACCTGCATGGCCCCCAAAATGCTGAGGTTGATTTTTCCGCCCCGAATCATGGCAAAGCTTTCGTGCGACCCAAAAATACTTGAGCCAGGAATGGTGGTGACGGTTTGCTTGCCGGCATTGATGAGATCAGCATCGACCTCGTGTTC
>JBEIRS010000051.1:0-7552 GCA_040375795.1 Methylibium sp. | reverse complement strand
CGCCAGTTTGCCCTTGGCCTTGCGCCGGTTGGCCGACCCCTTGGCCTTGCGCGACAGGCTGCGCGACAGCCGTTGCAAGCGCCCCAGCAACGCCTTGTGAGCCTTGTGAGCCTTGGGACCTGAAGCGACTTCTCCCGTACTGAGTGTTGCCAGCGCCGAGACACCCAAATCCACACCGACCGCGCCTTGGTTTTCGGCCTTGGGCAGGTGCGAATCGTCCTGGGTATCGACGGCAATCGAAACAAACCATCTGTCGGCCACACGGGACACGGTAGCAGACATGAGCTTGCCTTTGAAGCGCAATGGCTCACGCATACGCACCCAACCCAAATTGGGGATACGCAGGCGTGAAGCATCAACGGCGAATTGATCATTGGAGAGGCTAAAGCGGTCGTGAACACCTTGACGCCTGAAGTTCGGAAATTTGGCTCGCTTGGCAAAAAAGTTCTTGAATGCCGCACCGAGCTGCTTGATCGCCAACTGCGGCGCGCACTTGGTCACTTCCAGCATCCACGGGAACCGCTCGCGTTTGAGCGCGTTCAACTGGCGGCGCAATGACATCTCAGACGGTTTGGGCAGTGAGGCATCGGCTTTGCACGCATCGTACTGCCGCTGCCATTCAGCCAAAGCCCAGTTGTAGGCAAAGCGGGCCACACCAACAGCGCGGGCCATGTAGGTGGCCTGCTCGTTGTTCAGGTCGAGCGCGATCTTGTGGGCTATCAGCATGGCGATGCCTCCACCGCTTGCTTAACACCATCAAGCAGCTTCTGGTTCTTGCGTGAACGGCTGCCGTCAAGCCGAGCGCTGAACACAGTGATGATCTCCAACACGTCCTTGGCAAGGTCTTCTTCATACGTCGTATCCTCGCCTTGGTTGAGGATGACCACCTCCACGTTCTTGGCCTCGCAAATGGCAAAGACCAACTCAGCGCCGAAGCGCAACAGCCGATCCTTGTGCGTGATGACAAGCCGTCCAATCTGGCCGTCGATCACGGCATCGAGCAAGCGCTTCAAGCCCTTTTTGTTGTAGTTCATGCCCGAGCCTAGATCGGCGATGACCTCGAACGTCCAGCCCTGCTGGGCGCAATAGAGTTCGAGCACCTGCTTTTGGCGCTCTAGGTCGGCCTTTTGATCATGCGACGACACACGCGCATAGGCGATGGTTTTTCGAGCAGCGTCAGCAGCAGCGCGGTACAGCTCTGGGCGCAGCTTAGCCAAGTCATAGCGGCGATGCCCGCCAGCTGTGTGCTCTGCGGCCAACTTGCCGTCAGCCTCCCACCGGCGCAGTGTCGTCATCGACACGCCAAGCACCTCTGCTGCCTCTCCAATGCCAACGTATCTATCCATATTGATTAGTTTAAAAAAGTTGTGGATAGATTTCAATCAAACTGTTTAAGCCCCGAATGAAAGAACGGCAAAAGTCCTTTTGCAGAGTGACGCAGAAAAGGACTATAAGCGCGTTAATTCGGTAGATGATTTATTTGCAGACCTTCATAAATAATGCGACATATTGAAAGTTCGGGCGCATTCCGAAAGCAATTAAAATTGATGATTCGGCGCGGGAAAGAAGAGGCAGAAATTAAAACTGTTATCGTTTTACTTGCCAACGACGAGCCATAACCGCAGAAGTATCAAGACCATGCTTTAACGGGAAATTTCACGGGCTTTCGAGATTGCCACATTCAACCCGACTGGCTTTTGATTTACCAAAAGCAGAACAGCGAGGACGGGCGTGGGATTCTGCGCCTCGAAGCAACGGGGACGCATTCGGATTTGTTCTAAATTGTTCTAGAAAAGGTGATTTGATGTTTATGCCCCATCTTCTCACTTTTCAATGCTCGCGGTTCTTGGTGAACACCGTCGGCACCCCAACCGTGTCATCCATCGACAGTCCAATGAACCAGCGAAACAGCAGGTTGTCGTGCGTCTACTCCATCAGCTGGCGCTCAGAGCGAATGCTGTAGAACACTTGCAGCAGCATCGCGCGCAGCAGCTTCTCAGGCGCAATGCTCGGTCGCCCGCCTTTGCTCTCGGCCGCATACATGCTCCTCAACAAAGGCTCCAGTTTCTTCAACGCAGCGTTGACCATGGTGCGCACCGGGCGCAGTGGGTGGTTTGTCGGCACAAAATCGTCCAACCTGCGCATCGTGAACAATCTCTCGGTGAAGGTATTGGCTCCGCGCATCGTTTATGGCTCCAGCGGTTGGCAAGATCGTTCAGTTTATAACGCCTGCGCGCTCACTGATCGACCACGTGGGGGGTATTTCAGCAGCCTGTTAGGCATATACAGGCTGTATTGTCATACATCGGCGGGGTGGCTCACGTTCGATTTGAACTGCCTATTGTTTGCACACGGCCAAGCCTTGAAGGTTAAAGCTACCTCCCTATATTGGGTGGATGAGCCAACACTGATCAGCGTATCAAAGCTGTTTTCCCGGTCAAAGGTTCAGAACGATCGGCGGCTGGATTGGTCCATGACCTTTGTGCTGCAAATACCATCTGAGGGTATTCTGAGCGCCCACGGCTGCCGTTGTAGCGCCCTAATGCCATGAAAAGATTGCCTTTTTCACGATCCAGGTAATGCCTCAAGATCACACAACCAAAGCGTAGATTGGTTTGCATGTGAAACAATCGATCGGCATCCCCATCCCCGATGACCCGGGTCCAAAATGGCATGACCTGCATGTAACCACGTGCCCCCACATGACTGACCGCATATTTCCGAAACGCGCTTTCCACTTGAATTAAACCCAGCACCAAAGAAGGGTCCAAACCAGCTCGGCGGCTTTCATACCAAACGGTTTCAAGAAACTCGACACGGGTTGTGTGATCGGCCTTGCGTTTTCGTAGCCGACTGCTCATGTCCGCCAACCATTTCAGGTAGTTGATTCGATCTTGAATATCTTCAAAAATAGGTCGGGGCGGAGCACTGTTGGCAATCGATGCCGACAAGGCCGAACGCACTGAATCTGCCAAGGGTTCTTCGAGCTGCCGCCCAGCATGAGCGGCTGACCCCGGCCACAGGACAGCCAGAAAAAGCAACATCAGGGCCAGCCAGCCGCTGCGCTTTGAGATGAATCTATTATTGAAAATTTTCTGGCGTGCCATCATCAATATAATGCCAAAGTTCATCTTTCGAAACCAATATGGGTTGATGATCTCGGCGTCTTTGGTACTCGATGCGCCCATCCTTCAGCCCACGTTCTGAAATAACCACCCGGTGCGGAACCCCAATCAACTCCCAATCAGCAAACATGGCCCCGGGTCTTTCACCACGATCATCCAAAATCACATTCACATGACGCTGTCGGAGTGAATCGTATAAAGATTCAGCCACTTCGCGAACCATCTCGGAGCGATCCAATCCAACAGGGCAAAGCACCACAGAAAAAGGAGCCATTGCCAACGGCCAGATGATGCCCTTTTCATCGTGATTTTGCTCGATGGCGGCGGCCACAATACGGGTCACCCCAATGCCATAACAGCCCATTTCGAAAAATTTTGCACGCCCATGCTCATCAAGAAAGGTGGCATTCATGGCCTGGCTGTATTTTGTACCCAGGTAAAACACATGGCCTACTTCAATGCCACGCTGGATCGCCAGCGTCCCTTGCCCGTCCGGTGAAGGGTCGCCTTCACACACATCACGGATGTCTGCCACAAAATCAGGCTCAGGCAGGTCACGCCCCCAGTTGGCACCTTTGAAATGAAAGCCTATTTCGTTCGATCCACACACAAAATCACTCATGGCGGCCACCGTTCGATCTGCCACCACTTGCACCGGTCGATTTAAGGCGATGGGGCCCAGGTAACCCGGAGGGCAAGCAAAATGATCCAATACTTCAGTGGCACTGGCAAAGCGAAATCCCCCCTGAAGCCCCTTTAGCTTGCCGACTTTGACTTCATTCAGGTGGTGATCCCCACGCAGCAACAGCAACCATACCTGGGTTTTTACAAGTTCGCCATCGGCGTTGATCTCATCGCTCGCCAACACCAAGGACTTGACGGTTTGTGCCAGAGGCACATTCAAAAATTCAGCCACATCTTCACAAGTGCTTTTACCTGGGGTGGACACTTTATGAAAAGTGGCGGCAGGGGCCGCACGCTGAGCAATCAGGGGTAACGCTTCTGCTAGCTCAATATTTGCCGCGTAATTTGATTGTGGGCAATACACGATGGCATCTTCGCCTGTTTCGGCAATCACCTGAAATTCGTGAGATCGATCTCCCCCAATCGCGCCGGTGTCGGCGGCAACGGCACGAAAGCGCAAACCCAGCCGCTCGAAAATTCGCACATAGGCAGCATACATCTTGTCATAGCTTTGACCCGCAGATGCTGCATCACGGTCAAAAGAATAAGCATCTTTCATCGTGAATTCACGCCCGCGCATGATGCCAAACCGCGGCCTGCGCTCATCCCGGAATTTGGTTTGGATATGAAAAAAATTTTTTGGTAATGTGCGATAACTTTTAAGCTCTTGGCGGGCAATGTCTGTCACCACCTCTTCACTGGTGGCTTGGATAACAAAGTCCCGCTCATGGCGGTCTTTGAGCCTTAACAATTCGGGGCCCATTTTTTCAAAGCGACCTGTTTCCTGCCATAACTCGGCGGGTTGTACCAGTGGCATTAACAGCTCAATAGCCCCGGCACGGTTCATTTCTTCCCGAATCACGGCCTCAACCCTCCGAATCACACGCAAACCCATGGGCATGTAGTTATAAATACCAGCACCAAGCCGCCTGATCATGCCGGCTCGCATCATGAGCTTGTGACTGACCACGTCAGCATCTGCAGGGGCTTCTTTGAGAGTAGAGATGAAAAATTGACTTGCTTTCATGGATCAGACCATCATCAAAACAGGCCGACCTCCCCTTGGGAGGTGGTCGGCCATGAAGATTCAAAAAAAGGCCCCCCAAGGGGCCGCCAACTGGGATGTTCAAGTTGGATAGTTCAGCGTTTTTAAAGGCCCTCAATGAACAACACTGATTTGATCAAGCAGCCCGATGAAACTGTCGAGAGCCCCGTACTTCCTTTGGCATCACAGCGTCAATTATTGCTTGCCGAGGTGGCTGCCTTGCCTGGGTTGCCCGGGGTTTACCGCTATTTTGATGCCCAAGGTGATCTGCTTTATGTGGGCAAAGCGCGTGATTTGAAAAAACGAGTTTCAAGTTATTTTTACAAAAATTTAGACCCAGAGTCGCGCATTGGGCAGATGGTCAGCAAGATTGTGCGCATGGAAACCACGGTTGTTCGGTCAGAAACAGAAGCGCTTTTGCTGGAGATCAACCTGATTAAAACCTTGCAGCCCCGATACAATATTTTGTTTCGTGACAACAAAGGGTACCCCTATCTGAAAATAACCAAGCATGAATTTGCTCGTTTGGTTTATGACCGGGGCCCAGTGGATCGAAAACACCATTATTTTGGCCCATACCCGAATGTTTCGGCGGTGAAAGAGTCCATTCAGTGGTTGCAAAAGGTATTTCGTTTGCGCACCTGCGAAGACAGTGTTTTCAATCACCGCAGCCGGCCTTGCATGCTCTATCAAATCAAGCGTTGCTCGGGGCCATGCGTGGGCCTGATCTCAAAAGCTGATTATGCCGCGGATATTGGGCATGCTCAAAAATTCTTGATGGGCCAAGAGCAAGATCTCATGGGGCAACTGCAGTCTCGTATGTGGGCTCATTCTGAAAAACTTGAATTTGAGCAAGCAGCGGCAATACGCAACCAACTTGCAGCTCTGGCAAAATTGCTGCATCAGCAAGCCATTGAAGATCACACTGGCGCTCGCCCACTGGATGCGGACATTTTGGCGGTTCGAGTTCGAGGTGGGCGCTCATGCGTGAATTTGGCCATGGTGCGTGGGGGTCGGCATCTCGGAGATCGGCCGTATTTTCCTCAACATGTTGATGATGGTGCTGCCATGAAAGCCTGGAGTCCTGGCCATGGTGAGGCCATTGATTCTGAAACAGCAGTCTTGGAAGCCTTTATTGCCCAGCATTATCTTGATAAAGCCCTTCCACCTTTGCTGATTGTGAGCCGGCCCGTGGATCACACCCTGGTGGCTGCCCTTGCTGCACGCAGCAGTGTCAAAGTCACGGTGCAACATCAGCCCCGCGAGGCCCGCCGTGCCTGGCTTGATATGTGCATTCAGGGTGCTGAAATTAAGCTGGCTCAGCTTTTGGCTCAAGAGGGTTCACAACAAGCCCGCACCCGTGCTCTCATCGACGCCCTGAGCCTATCCCCTGACAGCCTTTCCTCCTTTCGCATCGAATGCTTTGACGTCAGCCACACCGCTGGTGAGGCAACGCAAGCCTCCTGTGTGGTTTTTGAGCAGCACAAAATGCAGCCCGCTCAGTATCGTCGCTACAACATTCAAGACATCACACCCGGAGACGACTACGCTGCAATGCATCAAGTGCTGCTGCGCCGCTATGCCCGTCTCGTCGGCGCCGCTGAGCGCGGAGAGTCGCGCTTGCCTGATTTGGTGTTGGTTGATGGCGGTGTCGGCCAAGTCAATGTGGCGCGCGCGGTCTTTGAATCATTGGGCTTGAACCTTGGGCTTTTGGTCGGGGTTGAAAAAGGCGAGGGGCGCAAGGTCGGGCTGGAAGAATTGATCTTTGCCGATGGCCGCAGCAAAATAAGCTTGCCACATGACTCTGCTGCCCTCATGCTGGTGGCGCATATCCGTGATGAGGCCCATCGATTCGCGATCACTGGCATGCGGGCCAAACGAAGCAGTGTACGTATCAAGGCCAGCCAACTTGAAGATATTCCGGGGGTTGGGTCCAAAAAACGGGCCCAATTGCTTCAGCGTTTCGGAGGGCTAAAAGGGGTGGCACAGGCCAGCGTCGAAGATTTACTTCAGGTCAAGGGGATTTCAAAACTCCTGGCAGAAAAAATTTATCATGCTCTGCGTTAATCGGCGCACGAAAAATTTGATTTTTCTTTAGCTGAGCCTGCGCGCACCCTGATCGGCCCACTTCTCCTCCCTTGAGATTGGTAATAATCTCATCCACCTTTGATGGTCAGGTTAACAAATAGCATTTGGTAAATCACCCTGTGCAAAGGCACAATGAGAGTATGTTTTTCAATCTTCCTACCCTTCTTACCTGGGCGCGCATTTTGGCCATTCCGGTCATCGTGGGTTTATTTCACCTGGATATTTCCCCCCGAACCCAAAATCTCCTCGCCACCTTGCTCTTTGTGGGGGTGGCCATTACCGATTGGGCTGATGGCTTTTTGGCACGCAAGCTAAATTTAGCCTCTTCCTTTGGGGCCTTTCTCGACCCTGTGGCCGACAAGTTTCTTGTGTGCGCCACCCTGCTTGTCTTGGTCAAGCTGGGCCGAGTCGATGACTACATTGCTTTGGTGATTGTTGGAAGAGAAATTGCCATTTCAGCCCTGCGTGAATGGATGGCTCAAATTGGCGCCTCCCGAAGCGTAGCGGTTCACCGGATAGGTAAAATAAAAACCTCAGTTCAGATGGTGGCTATTCCGTTTCTTTTGTATGATGGGTTCTTGCCCGGCGGTTTGAGTTCTCATCGTTGGGG
>JBEIRS010000356.1:0-1347 GCA_040375795.1 Methylibium sp. | reverse complement strand
TGCGCGCCGAAGGTCTCAGCCTGCCTCTCCCAGATAATTCTGAAGGCTCGATCTGGCAACAATTGGTGCGCTGGAGCGGCAACCGGCACCGCAGTGAGCTCATGACTGAAATTGGCCTAGGTAAAAAAATCGCTGGTATCGTCGCTAAACAGCTTGCACGCATGCTCGCCGATCGAGGCACTCGCCCTGATGCCCTCACTTTGACCATGGGCCGCTATGGCCACAATGATGCAGACCATGGTCAAAATGTGGTGTTGATTGATGGCAGTGAAGGGGCTTCAATTCAATTGGCCAAGTGTTGCCGCCCAATTCCCGGAGACCCAATCAAAGGTTATTTGGGTCGCGGAGAAGGTTTGGTTATTCACACAACAGACTGCCCGAATTGTCAACGCCTGTTCGAAAAAGACAAAGACCGATTTATCCATGTTGACTGGTCTGATCAGCCAACCCGTATGTTTGAAACCCAGCTTTCTCTGTTGCTACACAATGAGCGTGGTGCTTTGGCAAAAGTAGCCTCAGCAATGGCCGAATCAGAAGCAGATATTGTTCATATTGACATGGGCAGCGAACCCGCAGGGGAACAAGTCGAGCTGAAAGTCATGATTAGTGTACGTGATCGCCTTCACCTGGCTGAAGTCATGCGATCACTTAGGCGTTCCAGCACCGTTCTTCGATCAAGTTGTACTAAAAACTGAATTGAATCGAGCATCAGCCAATCCAATCGCACCCCTTGAGCCCAAAGCCGGGTTGGTTCAACGATGGAGTGGACTTGGGGTTTTCACCCGTTTTGCAATGATTGACTCAAAAAGACTTGACGCCATGATCCCTCAAAGGTAACTTGACCATCAATGAGTTGCTTTTCAGGTGTTGTATGTTGTGGCCTGTTTCCCAAAGCTCTTGGTTTGGTTTAAGTACCGGGCTTGAACCTCACGCCAATCCTCCTTGGCTGACATTTGTCATTCCACGCCTCATTCAAAAAGCTCCAAACAAATATTCGCAAAGCATTTTTTAATGCTGTCACTGTGCGCAGCATGACGGGCCTGTGCCCATGACGCACTGAATAAAAGCTGTTTTGAACCCACAGCAAAGACAAAGAGGGAACGCCCTCTAAGGCGGAAAGAGGGCGTCAAATTCAACAACCCGCCAAGTTGTATGGGAGTTGATCATGGGAACACTCGCATTGATTGGTAATCCAAGTTCACCCGCAGAGGTTATCGGTGGATTGATTGGAAATGTTTTTCTTGAAGGCGCTAAAAATACTATCAATACTCTGGGCGCCTTATATTATTTAATCAATCAAAAAAATAAACCCCTCGAAAAACGTGAATTTACCCTTCAAGAAAATCA
>JBEIRS010000204.1:0-3295 GCA_040375795.1 Methylibium sp. | reverse complement strand
GTACGCCACCATGTTGATCGCCGTGCCCACAGGCGTGAAAATTTTAAAAGGGATTGCCACCATGTGGCGTAGCTCAATGACTTATGAAACCCCGATGCTCTGGGCGGTAGGTTTCATTTTCGTGTTCACGATGGGTGGTTTTACCGGGCTTATTCTGTCTGTTGCCCCGATTGATATCCAAGTTCAAGACACCTACTACGTGGTGGCCCATTTTCACTATGTGCTGGTTGCTGGTTCCCTGTATGCGTTGTTTGCAGGGGTCTACTACTGGGGTCCCAAGTGGGCTGGTGTCATGATCAGCGAAACGCGTGGCAAAATCCACTTCTGGGGGTCATTGATTTTTTTCAACATCACCTTCTTTCCGATGCATTTCTTGGGTTTGGCCGGAATGCCTCGTCGCTACGCAGATTATCCCCTTCAGTTTGCTGATTTCAACGCGATTGCTTCGGTGGGTGCATTTGGTTTTGGCCTGATGCAGGTTTATTTCTTTTTCGCAGTTTTGTTGCCACTCATGAGGGGGCAAGGTCAACCTGCCCCACAAAAACCCTGGGATGGTGCCGAAGGCCTCGAGTGGGAAGTTCCTTCACCCGCCCCCTTCCATACTTTCGAAGAGCCTCCCAGGTTGAATGCGTCAGCCACCCGCATCATTCCTTAAATCATACTTCTCATGACTCCCGAGCAAAAAAAGCAAAATATCAAACTGGCCTTGATTTTGGCCACGATCGCCAGTTTGTTTTTTATTGGGTTTATGGTTCGGGCTTTCCTTTTTGGAATTTGATTTATGCAGCAACGGATTCCTTTTCGGCTGCACATAGACAATCTGCGCATGGTGGGCAAACTGTTGGTGGTTGTGGCCCTTATGTTTGGTTTTGGCTATGCCTTGGTTCCGATGTACCGGGCCATCTGTGCTGCTTTGGGCATCAATGTCTTGGCACTCTCAGATCAAAAAACTGGCCTGACGGGTAATTCTGTGTCGGTACGCAATACCCAGGTCGATACGTCTCGGACTATTTTGGTTGAATTTGATGCCAATGCCCGTGGCGTATGGGATTTCAAGCCTGCCCAACGAAGCCTGCAAGTTCATCCTGGTGAAATTGCCACCGTCATGTATGAATTTCGAAATTTGCAAACTCGGGTTGTTGCCGCGCAGGCCATTCCCAGTTATGCCCCACATCAAGCATCGTCTCATTTCAATAAGCTGGAATGTTTTTGTTTCAATGAATATGTGTTGCAGCCCGGTGAATCCAAGCAATGGCCCGTGGTATTCGTGATTGACCCCAAGTTACCCAAAGATGTCAAAACCATTACCCTCTCTTATACCTTTTTCGAAGTTGGGGGGAAAGTCCCTCCGGCTCCCTTGGGGGCGGGGTCATGACACAGCCTGGCAGTGATTTGCATAAAGCGATTCGGCGTAGGCTTTCTTTTGGCCAAACCATCAAAGCGGTTGCATGGTCATTTTTAGGAATTCGGAAATTTTCCGATTATGAAAAAGATATCAGTCAGCTCAACCCTGTGTATGTCATCGTGGCGGGGGTGTTGGCGGCTGTTTTGTTTGTGTTAGGGCTGATCGTTCTGGTGAACTGGGTTCTCAGCAGCGGGATAGCGCAAAGTTAAGATGAATTCTTATTCGGGGTATAGGTGCAAGGCCCCTCAGTGAATCTATCGGTACAAGGAGAAAAATATGTCGGCAGCCATGCAAAAAGGGCACACCCCTTACTACTTTGTCCCCCCCCCATCAGCGTACCCAATTTTGGGTTCAGTGGGCCTGTTCTTCGTGATTCTCGGCGCAGGCCAGTGGGTCAACCAGTCATCCTGGGGTGTTTATTCTTTGGTTGCGGGTTTGCTTTTATGGGGATGGGTGATGTTTGCTTGGTTTGGCGCCGCAATTCACGAAAGTGAGGCCGGTTTGTACAGCAAGCGCATTGATGTTTCCTATCGATGGAGTATGAGTTGGTTCATTTTCTCTGAAGTGATGTTCTTCGCGGCCTTTTTCGGTGCACTTTATTGGGCCAGGGCCCATGCCGTCCCGAATCTGGGCAGCCTTGAAAATGCCCTGATTTGGCCTGATTTTCGCGCTATTTGGCCCAGTGTTCAAGCGGGGGCTACCGCTTCTCCCGCAGGAACGGTGGAGCCCTTTTCCACCATTGGACCCTGGCCTTTGCCGACCATCAATACCGCTTTGTTGCTCACCTCAGGCATCACCCTCACGATTGCTCATCACGCACTGATTGCCGGGCAGCGTGCGCGTACCATTTTTTTCATGTGGCTGACGGTGCTTCTTGGTGCTATTTTCATGGTAGTGCAGGCCTTCGAATACCTCCATGCTTACCGTGATCTTAACCTCAAGTTAAGCTCAGGTATTTTTGGCTCGACCTTTTTCATGCTGACTGGTTTTCATGGGTTCCATGTTTTCGTAGGCATGCTGATGCTCTTTTTCATCACCTTGCGTCTGCACAAAGGCCACTTCACCCCTGATCGTCATTTTGGTTTTGAGGGTGCGGCCTGGTACTGGCACTTTGTGGATGTGGTATGGCTTGGCTTGTATGTGGTGGTCTATTGGACTTGATTTTCCTTTGATTTTCTGCAGTTTACACGCACTGGTCAAGTTTGAGGCTCAGAATGAGGTGGCTTGGCATGAAACAGTGCGGCCACTTGTTTCTTGGATTTGCTTTGTAGGGCCAAGCTGGGCTTGGAGGACATCGTGTCAGAATTTTCCCAAGAAGGCTGTGCATGAGGGTTGGCCGTATAGGGCTGATCAAAGAATGGATCAGGGGCCGCTCTGTATTGCTTTGCTGTGGGGCTGAATTGAGGTTCGGGGTTTTTAAATACAGCATGTTCAGGTGAAGGCCGGGGCATACGAGCTCGCTCCCGATCTCGATCAAGAGCGAAGGTTTCAATTTCTATTTTTTGGTGAATCAACTTTTCAATCTCGCCGACCAGTTTCGCATCACTGCGGTCTCCTGTGGTGACCAGGGTAAATGCCAAACCGGATGCACCTGCACGCCCAGTACGGCCAATGCGATGGACATAAGCTTCGACATCGAAAGGCACATCAAAATTGATCACTGCGGGAAGATCAGCAATATCAAGACCTCGCGCAGCGACATCCGTGGCGACCAGAACATCGACCTCACCACGCTTGAACGCATCCAGGGCTTTCAAACGCTCATCTTGTGATTTATCGCCATGCAGGGCATTTGTGCGTAAACCATCACTCTATAAAGAGCGGGACAAACGTGCACAGCCCAGCTTGTAATTTACAAACAAAATGACCTGTTTGATGTGCAGATCTTTG
>JBEIRS010000367.1:0-1169 GCA_040375795.1 Methylibium sp. | reverse complement strand
GGTATGTCAACAAGAAGTTCAAGATTTTAACCACTGGTTGCTGGATGTCCTGACCCATTCTGATTGATGTTTCTTTGTCTTTGCTCCCCATTTAAATTAAATATCGACTTTCAAAGTTTGAATGCGTAAAAAATCAGAACTCCCCAGCAAACTGTGTGCAGCTTGTGGCTTGCCTTTTACATGGCGTAAAAAATGGGAACGTGATTGGCCCCAGGTGCGCTATTGTTCTGAGCGCTGTCGTCGGTCTGGCACAAAACCCACCCAAAAGTCTGCGTCTTCTTGATAAGTTTTAATGTCATCAGTTTGCGTCAGTACCGAGAGCGGCCGAGCATCCCGCGCGCAAGGCACCAACCACAGCCCTGCCTGGTGGCAGCGCGTGGGTTGCCTTCACGTTTTGTCATACTGCTTTTTTATGGAGCATTCAATGAAAGAGTTTCGAATTTCGTTTTTGGTCACTTTAATTTGTTTGGGGTTGGCGGGCTGGTGGGGTTTGACAAGCGGGATGGGAATTGGGCCTGCGATCTGGCTTGCTTTTGTTTTGTCTGTGCTGGAGGTGAGCCTTTCATTTGACAATGCGGTTGTGAATGCCAAGGTTTTGAAAGATATGAGTGAACTTTGGCGCAAATTATTTTTGACGGTTGGGATTTTGATTGCTGTTTTTGGTATGCGTTTGGTATTTCCAATTGTGATTGTGGCGGTGTCAGGAGACATCACAGCGTCAGCCACTATTGATATGGCCTTGAACCGACCGGAGGAGTATTCGCTCGTTTTACACGCTGCATACCCGGTTATTTCGGCTTTTGGTGGCACTTTTCTTTTATTGGTATTTTTGAACTTTTTTTTTGATAGCAGCAAAGAAACCCATTGGCTTGGTTTCATGGAAGCGCGCCTGACCAAAATTGCCAAATTTGATGAAATCAGCGTCTTAATTGCTTTGTTGGTGGTATTTTCAACGCGCTGGTGGATTCCCGAAGCCGATCAGGCCCGAGTGTTTGTGGCAGGCATCGCTGGTGTTTTACTTTACTTGGGTGTAGATGCTTTGGGTGCTCTATTTGAAAACGAGGCCGATGGTGATGCAGCGGTCAAGACTGTTCAGCGCTCAGGTTTTGCCAGTTTCATGTACCTGGAAGTTCTGGATGCTTCTTTTTCATTTGATGGAGTGATTGGGG
>JBEIRS010000279.1:0-2192 GCA_040375795.1 Methylibium sp. | reverse complement strand
GGCAGACGCTGCGAAGAAAGTCGTGGCGGCCGTTCAGTAAATTGGGCCAGGGCCCCACAAGGAAATACTTATGTCGATTCTCATCCACAAAGACACCAAAGTCATCACTCAAGGAATTACTGGCAAAACTGGGCAGTTTCATACCCGTATGTGCCGTGACTACGCCAATGGAAAAAATTGTTTCGTTGCTGGCGTTCATCCTCAAAAAGCAGGCGAAAATTTTGAAGGCATTCCTATTTACGCCTCAGTACAAGAAGCAGCTCGCAATACGGGTGCGACTGTCAGTGTGATTTATGTTCCTCCTGCAGGCGCTGCTGCCGCCATCTGGGAAGCCGTTGATGCCGGTCTTGATTTGGCTATTTGCATCACAGAGGGGATTCCCATCCGTGACATGCTCGAGCTGCGTCACAAAATGAGGCAAAAAGAGGCTTCTGGCGGCAAAAAAACCCTTTTATTGGGGCCCAATTGTCCTGGCTTGATCACTCCCGATGAAATCAAAATTGGCATCATGCCTGGCCATATTCACCGCAAAGGCCGTGTTGGTGTAGTCAGCCGATCCGGCACACTGACTTATGAAGCGGTGGCTCAATTGACCGAGATTGGATTGGGCCAATCAAGTGCAGTCGGTATCGGTGGAGACCCCATCAATGGACTCAAGCACATTGACGTGATGCGGATGTTCAACGATGACCCTGACACCGATGCCGTGATCATGATTGGTGAAATTGGCGGCCCAGATGAGGCTGAAGCCGCCCATTGGTGTAAAAAACACATGAAAAAGCCAGTTGTTGGCTTCATCGCGGGTGTCACAGCACCTCCGGGCAAACGGATGGGCCATGCCGGTGCATTGATCTCTGGGGGGGCTGATACCGCCGATGCCAAGTTGGCCATTATGGAAGAATGCGGCTTCACGATCACACGCAACCCCTCTGAAATGGGCCGTTTGCTCAAAAACCTGATCAGCGCTTAAGGGTTTTCACCGCCAAATAAGCCGCCCAGCCATGGGCTGGCTTAGATTTTGATCTGCAACACCCAAGCACAGCATTTCATGCCAAACTGAATAAAGTCCTTAAAAAGCAAGCTTCTCTGGCTCTTTTTTCGCGTTGATTTGCGATTCAATCCATCATCTTAGAGTGGCTTGCCCCCCGAAAAAATATCGATATCAATCCAGATCGCAAGGGGGGTCTATTTTGCTCGGCACTTTGATTTGCAGAGGTGATCGCCGTGATAATCATTGAAGATGGCCAGTGGGGGGCTCTCATTGTTTGTTTCGCACTGTTTTTCTTGGTCGCAACGTACGTTCTTTGGGTATTGCCTCACTTGCGAAGTCAAATGGCGATCATCAGCACAGCATGGTTTGCCACCCTTTCTTGTTACGCAGCAACGTTGACTTCAGGGTTCTTGTCTTTGGGGCTGCTGGGCTGCACAATCGCCTTGCTGGGTGCTCAAGGAGGCTGGCTTTCGGGCCGTCGGTCTTTGCGGCTTGCAGCACAGCAAGTCAAAACCCATCAAGCCAAACCATACACCACAAAGCCATCGACCGACACCTTCCCTTCGACACTGCCTGCGCCCGTGAATGACGCACCCTCTGTATTTTCCTCCACCATGCCCAGCTCCCCTCAAGGCATAAAAATCGGCCCATTTCAAATCGACAAAGAAATTGGCCGGGGATCCATGGGGGTGGTTTATCTGGGGCTAGATTCCACAGGGCAGTATTTGGCGATCAAAGCCCTGGCCTTGGGCCATGATTTTGATGGCGATGCCTTGGCAGAAGTTAAATCCCGCTTTGTTCGTGAGGCAGAAACCGCTAGGCGTTTACGTCACCGCGATATTGTAAGCATTCTAGATGCCGGAGAAGACCAGGGCATGGCTTACATTGCCATGGAATACCTTCAGGGTCATGACTTGCAGGCCCACACAAGGCTGGGTGAATTATTACCCGTGACTCGGGTTTTGCATCTTGTTGCCCGAGTTGCTGATGCGCTGGCCTATGCACATCAACAAGGAGTGGTTCACCGCGACATCAAGCCTGCGAATGTGATGGTTGATTTTTCAAAAAATATGCTAAAAATCATGGACTTTGGAATCGCCCATGTGAGTGATGCCCAACGCACACGAACAGGTCTGATCCTTGGCACCCCAAGTTATATGTCTCCAGAGCAACTGGCTGGAAGTACTGTCGATGGGCGTTC
>JBEIRS010000055.1:0-7332 GCA_040375795.1 Methylibium sp. | reverse complement strand
ATGCCCTTCGAGAATTTCAAGGGTCCGCCCACGAAACACCGCCAGTGCGCGGTGTGAAGGCACTGCCCGAATGGGCTCGGCATAATCGAAATAATCACGAAATTTGGCGACGTCTGGATGCGTAGGGTCCTTGCCTTCAATCAAACGGCTGCAAAATTCAGCCTCATCCCAAAGCCAATCACGAAGGGCTTTGACCAAAGTGGCGTCTTCACTCCAGGTTTCAGACAAAATGTCCCGTACCCCATCAAGCACCGCGGCAGCGTCAGCAAAACCAGCCTCTGCATTGATCAACCCTTGAGCTTCTTGCAGGGGGATCAAGGATGGGTTTTCAAGCAGCCGGTCGGCCAAGGGTTGAAGCCCTGCCTCACGGGCCAGCATGGCCTTGGTGCGACGCTTGGGCTTGTAAGGCAAATAAAGATCCTCTAATTCTTGCTTGGTGAGAGCCAGCTCAAGACGCGCTTGTAAATCAGGACTGAGCTTGCCCTGCTCATGGATACTTTTGAAAATTGTTTCACGTCGGCTTTGTAGCTCGCGCAGGTATAACAAGCGGGACTCAAGTTCACGCAATTGCGCATCATCCAGGCCCTCAGTGGCTTCTTTGCGGTAACGAGCCACAAAAGGAACCGTGGCACCCCCATCCAGCAAACTGACTGCGGCATCGACCTGTGACCGCCGAACCTTCAGCTCAGCCGCTATTTGTAAAAGAATGTTGTCCAAATTGATTCTCGCTGCATTTGATCAGGTGAGTGTGCCATAGATGGCTTTTTCCTCGCGAGGGTGGCGATTTTTCCCTCAATCACGCTGAGGCTGAGACAGCTTTTCGAGGTGATGAATAATGGTCTGCTTTTGAGCAGATTCAATTTGAAGCCATTCGATACCGATTTGGTATTCATTGCCTCGCAGCACATGAAAAATCACCCGGGCTTTGCCAGTGACCACTTGAAATTTTCCAGGGGCATTATGGAGTGGTACCTGAACAGCCAATTGAACCTGAGTGCCATCTTTCATACACACGGGCATCAAAATGCCAAGCCCATTGGCGCTGGCATCACTGGTTTTTCCGTCCAGAACTTGTCCATGGGGCAACATCACACGCACCCTCCATGTCACAAGTTTGCGCTCGCTGCTGCGATATTCTGACGTTCGGGCCATAAAAAATAAAAATTTCCAGGAGTGCCACTGCAAAAAAACATTACAAAAATGAAACTGCCCGTAAAACCATGACGTTTTCAGGATGAGAATTTTTGGGCCATCTTGTAGAGATTTTATTCAATTGGGCATACCTGAAAACTTGGTGGAGTCGTGATTTTTCATGACAAATTCATGCTCAGGTGGATTGCCCTGGTTTTTTTACCGAGTTGACATGAAAGCATCCTTTGAAAAATCAAGGCTTAATGACCCAGTGAATCATCTGCATAAACCACTTTTGCCTGGCCCTCGGTCAGTTGAGCGCAGCGCAAGAGTGCTGCATCGCTGGGGTAAATGCGCCCGTGCTCACCCAAATCCAGTTCGGCCCTGGCAGTTTCACGGTGAATCAAAAGACGCAAACGCAAGCCTTTTGTTAATTCTGCGCGACCCTCCTGCCCTTCTGGCATTGAAAATTGTTTGATGATCTCGGCAAGTGGGAAGGCCAAACCCTTGACAGGAAGGCGCAAAAACTTCCCAAAATGGCAGCGAGCCGATGGCAAGTCCCAAAGGGCGGTGACATTCAAGCGCAACCCCCCTGCAAAACGATCGATTTGCACTTTACCTTGAACAATCAGCAGTTCATCCTCTTTCAGGCAGTTTTTGTGAGCCTGAAGTAAATCTTCACTGACCACTGCTTCGATCGTCTCGCTGCGATCATCGAGTTTGAAAATCCCGACCCGCCCTCTTTGTCCGTTGATGATTCGTAAATCACTGACAATCCCTGCCACCATTTGGGGTTCTCGGCTGTCGGTGAGGTTTGCAATAAAGATCTTGGCAAACTGACGTACTTCTTGTGCATGTTGATCAAATAAATGACCCGAAAGGTAAAACCCCAAGGCGGCCTTTTCAAACATCAGCCTTTCTTTGATACTCCACGGCTCAGCGGCGACCAAGGGGGGTTCTTGGAAAGAGCTTGCGTGAGAATCATCAAAATCAAACAAGCCAGACTGTTGCAGGTGAGCCAACTGAGAGGCTGCAAACTCGAAGGCCAAGGGAATGCTCGCCAGCATTTGAGATCGCTCAGGGTGCAAACCATCAAAGGCCCCGGCTTTGATCAGGGCCTCCATCGTGCGTTTGTTCATACGGCTGCGGTCAACCCGGGCACAAAAGTCAAACAGGCTGGTGAAGCTTCCGCCTGTGCGCCTTGCATCCATGATGGCCTCAATGGCACTCAGCCCCGTTCCTTTGATGGCCCCCAAGCCATACGAAACCACTTTGTCAGAGAGGGGTTCAAAGCGGTAATTGCTTTGGTTCACATGCGGCGGCTGAAACTTCAGGCCCAATGCCACGGCATCATCGTAAAAAACTTTTAATTTGTCAGTGTCGTCAATGGCAACACTCATGTTGGCCGCGGTGAACTCAGCCAGATAATGCACTTTGAGCCACCCTGTATGGTAGGCCAACAGGGCATAAGCTGCAGCATGGGATTTATTGAAACCATAACCTGCAAACTTCTCCATCAGGTCAAAAATTTCATGGGCTTTGGGCTCCGGGATGCCATTTTGCGCGGCCCCTTGAGCAAACAAGGCCCGATGTTTCATCATCTCTTCGAGCTTTTTCTTGCCCATGGCTCGACGCAATAAATCAGCGCCACCCAGAGAATAGCCTCCCAAGCGCTGAGCAACTTGCATGACTTGTTCTTGATAAACCATGATTCCGTAGGTTTCTTCAAGAACTTCGCGCATCAAGGGGTGGGGATACTCTACTTCTTCCCGTCCATGCTTGCGGGCGCAAAAACTCGGGATGAGATCCATGGGCCCAGGACGGTAAAGCGCCACCAGCGCGATAATGTCCTCAAAAACACTCGGCTTGGCATCGCGCAGCATGCGCTGCATGCCCGTACTTTCGAGCTGAAATACAGCCACGGTCTTGCCTTCACTCATCAGATCGTAAGTGGCGGCATCATCCAGGGGAATTTTCTCAAAGGTGAATTCGCTTTTGTCTTTGTGGCGCTGCCGAATAAACTCTCGAGCCATTTCAAGAATGGTCAAGGTGGCGAGGCCTAAAAAGTCAAATTTCACGAGGCCAATCGCCTCGACATCGTCCTTGTCATATTGGCTCACGGCGCTGTTGCTGCCAGGCTGCATATAGAGCGGACAAAAATCCGTGATTTTGCCGGGGGCAATCAAGACGCCACCAGCGTGCATGCCCACATTGCGCACCACCCCCTCGACACGCTCTGCCAAGCTGAGCAGCTCCGCCACGTCATCTTCGTTTTTTTCACGCAATTCAAGCTCAGGGGATTCTTTGCGCGCGTAAATCAGCGAATGATCAGGGTTTGCCGGAGGACGACGCAGTGTCACTGTCTTGCCTGGGGGTGATGGAATAAGTTTGGCCAGCCCGTCCACATGGCCATAGCTCATCCCCAATACTCGACCGATATCACGCAAGGCCGCTTTGGCGGCCATGGTGCCGAAGGTGACAATTTGACTGACCGCCTCGCGCCCATACTTTTGCTTGACATAGTCAATGACCCGGTCACGATTGGCTTGGCAAAAGTCAATATCAAAATCCGGCATGGAGACGCGCTCCGGGTTCAAAAACCGCTCGAAGAGCAAGTGATAGCGCAGCGGATCGAGATCCGTGATTTTAAGCGCATAAGCCACCAAAGAGCCAGCCCCCGAGCCACGTCCGGGGCCCACAGGGCAACCATTGTTTTTAGCCCAGTTGATGAAATCTGAGACAATCAAAAAATAGCCAGGAAACCCCATTTTCAGAATGGTGGCAATTTCAAAGTTGAGGCGTTCTGTGTAGCGAGGTGATTGCCGAGCCCGCTCATCGGCGCCTGGAAAGAGGTGCTCAAGCCGTTCAGCCAAACCTTGATGGGAGGCGAGATGAAAATAGTCCTCCATCGGCATCGAAACACCCTCGATCATGGGGGTGGGGAAATCAGGCAAGCGCGGCTGGCCAAGCACCAGGGTCAAATTACAACGTTTTGCAATTTCGATGGTGTGGGCCAAGGCACTGGGCACATCTGCAAAAAGTGCTTCCATCTGCGCCTGGGTCTTGAAATATTGCTCCCGCGTAAAGCGCTTGATACGCTTGGGATTGGCCAAGGTGTCACCCTCTGCGACACAGACACGGGCTTCATGGGCATCAAAGTCTTCGGGGGTCAAGAATTGAACAGGGTGAGTGGCCACCACTGGCAACCCCAAGGCAAAGGCCAAAGGAATGGCTTGTGACACATACAGGGCCTGACCCACCAAGCCAGCGCGTTGAATTTCAATGTAAAACCGGTTCGGAAACTTTGATGCCAATCGATGCGCCAAGGCTTTGGCACGCTCCGGGTCCTGGGCAAGCAAAGCTTGGCCAAGCAAACCCATTTCAGCCCCCGACAAGGCAATCAAACCGTCGCTATGGGTATCAAGCCATTGCCATTGCAAGCAAGGGCGATCGTTTTGAAACTGACTGAGCCATGCCTTGGAGAGTAACTCACACAGATTCAAGTAACCCTGTTGGTTTTGCACCAGCAGTAAAAGCCGACCAGGAGCTTGCCCAGTGAGATCAGAATCAAGCCAGACATCAGCACCAATCAAGGGCTTCATGCCTTTTTTGCGGGCCTGAGAATATAATTTGACAGCCCCAAAAAGGTTGCCAAGATCCGTGATGGCCAAGGCCACTTGGCCATCCGAGGCAGCCGCATTGACCGCTTCGTCAACCCTCAAAGTGCCATCAAGAACCGAAAACTCGGTGTGGGTGCGCAGATGAATGAATGCCATGCGGCATTTTATGACATGACCGGGATGTTGATGCTTCACGCCACGGCTCAGCCCCATCCGCCTTGGTTACCCCTGCAAACACGGGGGCCATCTGTCTCAGCGAGTATCCATCAACCAACAACTCAGGGTATAGTGAAGCCATGTTTGAAGTGCTTGTTTATCTTTACCAGAATTATTGGCGTCCCGATGCCTGTCCTGAGCATGATCACCTTGCACGCAAATTGACTGCCATCGGATTTGACCCAGAAGAAATTCAAGACGCGCTTTCCTGGCTTGATGGCCTGGCGGTATCAGCCCAAGTTGATGCGTTTGAGCCCTTGGTTTCAAGCCTGAGGGTGTATTCTGACGCTGAGCAACAAAAATTGGGCTCAGACTCTATCGCATTTATCCATTTTCTTGAATCTGCTGGGGTTTTGCGCCCTCCCTTGCGGGAAATAGTGATTGACCGCGCCACTGCAGTACCGAGCGAGCCCGAACCCCTTCAGTTGGAAGACCTCAAAATTATCATTTTGATGGTATTTTGGAGTTTGGGCGAAGAACCCGATGCCTTGATCCTTGATGAACTTCTGGTCGCAGATGAGGACCGATTGATTCACTAAGCCATGCCAATGATCTGGGATGTATTTTGTCATGTGATTGACAATTGGGGAGACATTGGGGTTTGCTGGCGCCTCACCGCAGATTTGCGTGCACGCGGCGAAATTGTGCGTTTGTGGGTCAACGCGCCTGAATCTTTGCAATGGATGGCACCGGATGCCCCGGGAGTGTTCTTATGGAACCCGCATACCGTTTGGCCCGAGCCTGGTGACGTCGTCATTGAAGCTTTTGGCTGTGAATTGTCTGAACAATTCATCTGGCGCATGGCGCAAAAAAATCGCCCTCCAGCCTGGATCAATCTCGAATATCTCAGCGCTGAGGCTTATGCCCAACGCAGTCATGGCTTGCCGTCTCCTCAATGGGGGCCTGGAGCCGGTCTGGCCAAGTATTTTTTCTATCCTGGCTGGGTAGATGGCACCGGTGGCCTTTTGCGTGAACAAGATCTCTTCACCAGGCAGGCCCGTTTTGATGCCGCCGGCTGGCTTGAATCCAAAGGGCTGAAATCTCACCCGGATGAACTCAAGGTCAGCCTGTTTTGTTACCAGGACAGCCCTGCTTTGCCCCGTTTATTGCAAGCCTTGCAAGCACAGCCCACGTTATTGCTGGTGACCGCAGGACAGTCCGATGAAGCGGTTCGTGCTTGCATTGGAAACCACACCTCGATGGGCCTGTTGAGAATCGTGCGAATGCCTTATTTGAGTCAGACAGAATTTGACCACGTGCTATGGGCTTGTGATGTGAATTTTGTACGTGGCGAGGATTCTTTCGTTCGCGCTCAGTGGGCGGCAAAACCCTTTGTGTGGCAAATTTACCCGCAATCAGAGCAAGCGCATCTGCCCAAACTAGAAGCTTTTCATGAACTCTGGACGATGCAAGTTAGCGCGGCTCAGCCCTGGGTGGCCCTGAGCAGAGCATGGAACCACACCTCACCAAGCCTTGCCCCACTCCCTTGGCCAACTGGCTTGTCAGACTGGATGTGCTGGCGCAAACAAGCCCGGCAATGGGCTGAATTTATAGCGCAAAAAAATGACCTCACAAGCCAATTACGAAATTTTTTGACAGCCAAAGGCTTTTGTTCCTCAGGGGTCGCACCTTAGAGGAGGCCATCCTTCAACTCTGTGGGGCTACGTATGGCTTCGGGTCGTTAGAGGTCACTTGGTACTCTTTTCTACTGGCAACTCTGTGGGGGTATGTCTGGGCGAGTCAACTACTGCCTCGGTGTTTATCACCCTCTTCTACTGGCAACTCTGTGGGGGTATGTCTGGGCTTGTCGTTGCCGAATCTGGATGCGAAGTACCATTTTCCCCCAAAACCAAACTTTGTCTGGGTGTTATATAGGGTCCGGGAGATCTCCGTATTATCGAATGTGGCGCCTTCGAAATTTACGTCTCGCACATCTGCTGACATTAGATTGGTATTTTTCAGAGTCGTGCCAGCCAGATTTGCGCCCCTTAGATCCACACGAATCAGACTGGCATCAGTGAGATTCGCTCCGCGAAGGTCTACATCCGGTAGCCTCGATTCATCCAGTTCCGCATTCCTTAGATTCGTTTGCGACAAATTCACACTTTTCCCAGTCGATCCGATCAAGGATGCTCCACTTAAGTCCGCCTTGTTCAGCGTCGCATAGCAGAGATGCATTCCGCAGGATCGCGTTTTGGAGATTTGCGCCTGTCAGGTTCGCACCCATCAGACTCACTTCATTCAGGAGCGCTCCGCTCAGATTTGTCTTCCTCAGATCAAATTGGGTGAAACTAATCCCCGATAGATTTTTGCGTGAAAGATCTTTACCTTTGAAAAAGTCTTTTGGAACTTGATTGTATGTTTT
>JBEIRS010000215.1:0-3074 GCA_040375795.1 Methylibium sp. | reverse complement strand
TGGAAGGTGTTCACACCTTGATCCATTTTATGCAAGATTTCGAGAAACGTTATGGCTGACCCTTCTGCCAATCCACCCCTTTGTTTGCCCTCTTTGAGGCTTCAAATTGATGCCCTGGATCGTCAACTCCTTAAGCTTTTGAACCAGCGTGCAGGCTTGGCTCAGCAGGTGGGTGACATCAAAAAACAAGAAGGCTCTGCTGTCTTTCGGCCAGAGCGGGAAGCCCAGGTGATTGAGGGCCTCAAAAATGTGAATGAAGGGCCCTTGCAAACAGAAAGTATTGCTCCAATTTGGCGCGAAATCATGTCTGCCTGCCGTGCCCTTGAAACCCCCATCCGGGTCGCGTACCTGGGGCCTGCCGGCACATTCAGTGAACAGGCAGCCCTGGGCTTCTTTGGAAGTTCGATGGTTCGAGTGGAAAGCCCGAGCATTGATGAGGTCTTTCGTGTCACTACCGCCGGAGCCGCTGATTTTGGGGTTATTCCCATTGAAAACTCGACAGAGGGTGTGGTTGCACGCTCCCTGGATTTACTTTTGACCACCCCTTTATCAATTGTGGGCGAGACCAGCCTTTTTGTTCAGCATAACCTTTTGTGTAAAAGTGCCACTTTGAAAAATATCAAAGTCATTGCGGCTCATCCACAGGCTTTGGCTCAATGCCACGGGTGGTTAAATGTGCATTTGCCGCACACAGAACGCCAGCCAGTTGCCAGCAATGCCGAAGCTGCCAGACTGGCAAGCCACGATGAACACCTCGGCGCCATTGCGAGCACACGGGCTGCCAGTGAATATGGCTTGCATGTGCTGGCCCCGTGCATTCAGGATGACCCTCATAACCGTACTCGCTTTGGCATTGTCGCACATCCCGATCGCCAACCTCAGCCGCAGGCATCCGGTCATGATTGCACCAGCTTGGTGGTTTCTGTGGTCAATCAAGCTGGGGCTGTACATGACATGTTGGTTCCACTCAAACGCCACGGCGTCTCGATGAGCCGATTTGAATCCAGACCCGCCCGTTCTGGGCAATGGGAATATTATTTTTACATCGATTTACAAGGTCACCCTGACAACCCAGCGGTTCATGCGGCATTGCGTGAATTACGCTCGGCCTGTGCGTTTTTCAAGATTTTAGGCACTTACCCTATCGACACCCATTAAGTAAAGTATCCGTCTTATGTTCAATCAACTTGGCGTTATTGGCTGCGGCCTGATTGGGGGTTCATTTGCACTTGCTCTTAAACGGGCCAAGCTGGTTGATCGTGTCGTGGGTTATAGTAAATCACCGTCCACCACAGACAAAGCCAAGCGCCTTGGAGTGATTGATATTGCAGTTGAGTCTGCACTCCAGGCCGTCTCTGGCTCAGATATTGTTTTGATTGCCGTTCCCGTGTCGGCCACTGAAAGCACACTTCGTGCCATCTTTCATTTGGTTGATGCCCATACTTTGATCATGGATGTTGGCTCCACCAAGGTTGATGTCGTTGAGGCGGCCCGTCGTGCACTCAAAGACCGTGTCTCATCTTTTGTACCAGCTCACCCGATTGCAGGGCGAGAAGTCACTGGCATTTCCAATTCTGATGCCCATTTGTATGTAGACCGCAAAGTCATTTTGACCCCAACGGCAGAAACTTCTCCTGATTTACTCCAAAAGGCCAAAGCAACCTGGAAAGGCATTGGGGCTTATGTGTCAGAAATGACCCCGCAAGACCATGATGCGGCCTTAGGCGCAGTCAGTCATCTACCGCATTTATTGGCTTTCGCTTACCTCAATGGCCTTCAAACACAATCAGACCACCAAACCCTACTTTCCTTGGCTGGCCCCGGTTTTCGTGACTTTACCCGGATCGGTGCCAGCGACTCGGCCATCTGGAAAGATATTTTTCAATCCAACCAGTCAGAATTGAAAAAACAGCTACATTCTTTTCGAGCAGCGCTTGATACTCTTGAAGCCAAACTTCAATTTGGAGACACCATCGGCTTAGAATTCCTGATCCAGCAAGCCGCCCAAATGCGTTCAAACTGGTTCCTTGATCCAAGCTCCACACTGGAACACCAACCCAGCCAATCCAGCATCAAAGGCAAAGGCTAAGTTTCAGTGAGCCAGCTCACCTGTGGTGTCTGATCTATTTTTTCATGAACAATCGTCCTTTTCTTGACATCCCCCCCTTGCTCAGCGCCCATGGCTCGGTGCGCTTGCCCGGCTCTAAAAGCATTTCAAATCGCTTGCTTTTATTGGCCGGACTCAGCAAAGGCACCACTGTCTTGCACAACCTCCTTGATTCAGACGATACCCGGGTGATGAAAAACGCGCTGGTCACTTTGGGCTGTACCCTAGAAGCCATCACAGAAAATTCTCTCGCGATCACGGGCCTTGAGAACCAGCTCAAAGTCAAAGAAGCTCATCTTTTTTTGGGCAATGCAGGCACCGCTATGCGCCCACTCACGGCGGCTCTGGCTGTTTTAGGCAGCACGCAAGGTGGTCAATTTGAGCTCAGTGGCGTGCCGCGTATGCATGAGCGGCCCATTCGAGACTTGGTAGATGCTTTACGTCAGTGGGGTTGCACTATCGACTACTTGGGTCAAGAGGGCTTTCCGCCTCTGAAAATCAAGGCTCAACAAAGACCACTTCTCACCCACCAAGCCATCCGTGTACGCGGGAACGTCTCCAGCCAGTTTTTGACGTCATTGCTACTTGCTTTACCACTGGTCAGCCAGGCGGCCCCATGCGTCATCGAAGTCGAAGGTGACTTGATCTCTAAGCCATACATTGAAATCACCCTCCGGCTTCTGGCTCGCTTCGGAATTGATGTGCAACGAACCGAATGGCATCGGTTCATCATTCCACAGGGGAGCCGATACCGTTCTCCCGGCCATATTCATGTCGAGGGCGACGCCTCTGCAGCTTCTTACTTTATCGCCTTGGGGGCTTTGGCCTGTCCAGAAACGCCCCTGAAAATTGAAGGTGTCGGCTCTGATTCGATTCAGGGAGACCTTGCATTCGCAGATGCCGCCCGCCTGATGGGTGCTGACGTACACAGTGGCCCGGGCTGGATGGAAATTCGGCGCGGTCAATG
>JBEIRS010000092.1:0-6058 GCA_040375795.1 Methylibium sp. | reverse complement strand
GGCTTGGCCGCCAAAGGCCCGATGTTGCCAAGACCCAGCACCGCCGTGCCGTTTGTGATGACAGCCACGAGATTGCCACGAGAGGTGTAACGAAATGCATTGACCGGGTCATTGACAATTTCTTCACAGGCGGCAGCCACCCCTGGAGAATAAGCCAAAGCCAGATCACGTTGATTGACCAACTGTTTGGTGGGGGCAATCGCAAGTTTTCCAGGGCTTGGATACTCGTGGTATTCAAGGGCAGCACGACGCAGTTCAGAACGTTTTTCTTCAGATGAGGACATGGCCAATTCCCGTCAGTGGACAACCACCTTCAATAGGTGGGGGTTTTGATAGCAGCTTGGAAGCAGCAGAGGGCCCCGAAAGACCATGCTGGTACAGCCACCCCTTAAAAAATAGATTGATAAAGCAAAGCCCTTGATGGGCACGCTACCTTCTTGAAGAGACCTTGATTCTACGCGGTCAAGAACGGTTGCACCTTTCTGACCATCGGGGCTGATGGCAAGGGTGGGTTTTCAGAAACGATCTACCAAACCCCAGCATAAGCGCTCACTTGATTGTAGGTCGTCAAATGTTGATGTTTGACACCCCGCACGGCATGGCCGTGGTGGAAATCGTTGAAACTCGATTGACCAACATCAATGCCCTGACCAAACGCCTGAGCGATATTGTCTTGAGTTTGGTGGTCTTGGCTTTGGCTTTGTTCCATGAGCACCCAGGACAATGGGCATCATATTTGGCAGCCACTTCGCTGGATGAACCACCACCATTGATCAATGTACTTCAGGGACGCATGAGTGTGGTGGGGGCCCACCCTCATGCGGTGGTTCACAACAATCCGCACCGCAAGTGCATCAACGCTGATAGGGTCCGCCACAAAGTCAAGCCAGAGATCACAGTATCTTTTTTGATCGCAATGCCTATTGAAAGCCTTTGGAGACCCGCGTATGCCTGCTTATTTTTTGTCATTTTGCGGCCCGCAGGGCCGCTGGCCTCAGCTGATGCTGCTGGCTGTTGGCACCTTTGCCAGCCACAACAGTTTGGCACAACGGGCCAGCGAAGAGGGGGCGCGACCCTTTCACCTCGGTGTTGGCTTGGGCTTGACGCATGAATCAAATGTGTTGCGAGCCACCAGCCGACGTGCGGACACTGAGTTCAGTGGCACGATGTTTGGCGGGTTTGAGAAGTCATTGGGCCGACAGCGACTGAGCCTTTCGGGGTCGATCAGTGACAACCGTTATCAAGAGGTCAGCGCCTTAAACAACACCAGTTATGGCCTGAACGCTCGCCTTGATTGGAATACTGCTGGAAAACTACAAGGAGACCTTCGCTATGGTTTAAGCCAAAACTTGGCCAACCCTTCGCTGGCCGGGCTGCCCAGCACAGGTCAACGCAACATTGAAAAAACCCAATTGCAGGCTGCCAACCTGAATTATTTGGCGAATAGCCGGGTGCGGCTTCAGGCTGGTTTACAGCATCGGCAACTTTCTTATTCAGAGGCCGCTTATGCACGCCAGGAAAACACACAAAATACACTCACCATCGGCGGCACTTACGGGCTGGCAGAGTTTACGAATGTGGGGCTTGCCGTGCGCACCACCCACATTGACACCCCGCGCTTTACACCCGAGCAAGCCGACACCAGCCACCGTAAGGACATTGATTTTACCTTGCAGTGGCGCCCAACTGGCTTGAGCACCTTGAACGCCCGTTTGAGTGTTGGGCATGAAAATCACAGCGCTTCCACTCATGCTGATTTTTCTGGGTTGACAGGTCAGCTCACCTGGGATTATCAAACTTCCGCCCGATGGCGCTTGATCACCTCGCTGATCCGCGACACAGGCACCGAGGCTCGATTTGCGGATTTTGTCGGCGGAGCCACACCCTCTGCACTCGAGGCCTACCGCCTAACACATACCGCCAGGGCGCTGGCCACTTATCGCATGAGCAGCAAAGTAAACCTCAGCCTCTCAGGAAGCCACACCCGGGGTTCTTTACTGAGCAGCCAAGCCATCTCAGGGGTGGATCAGATGACATTGATCAGCTTTGGGGTGCAGTACCAGCCCCAACGTCGTTGGACCCTTGGCTGCGAGCTCGGCCGAGAGAGCCGGACGAGCAACTCGATTTTGTCGAGCAGTTACATTGCTTATACGGCCGGCTGTTTTGGTCAAATAGCGATGGGCTGATCCCCTGCAAAACACGCCAGCGGCCCCATCTCCCAAAACATCCTCACTTCAGAAATACTCTTTCCAGAAATGCTCTTTCCCCTCGTGTCTCCTTGCATCAGTGCCGCATCAGCACCGAGAGCGGCCTGGCAACGCCGCACCCAGAGAGGTATGGCTGCTCTTGAGGGAGGGCCGGGGAGGAGGCTTTACATCGGCCCTGAATTGGGCAGATTTTTTTGCTCAACAGGTTCGGGTGCTGGTTTGACCATCCAGGTGGCTGCCCAGATGCCCAGTTCATAGAGCATACACATGGGGACGGCCAAAGCCAGCTGAGAAATGACATCAGGAGGGGTCAAGACTGCCGCAATCACAAAAGCCAGCACAATAAAATACCCTCGAAATTCTCTCAGTTTGGCAACGCTGACCAAACCCACCTTGACCAAAAGAATCACCACAATCGGCACTTGAAATGCCAAGGCAAAGGCAATGTAAAGCCAAAGAATGGTTTCGACATAAGAGGCAATATCTGGGGTGGCCGCCACAGATGCCGGAGTCACCTTTTGAATAAAGGCAAAGGTTGAATCTAAAACAAAAAACTGAACAAAACCGATGGCAAGGTAAGCCAGTAAACTGCCACAAATAATCAGCGGCAAAGCAAACATTTTTTCATGCCGGTACAAACCAGGGGCAATAAAAGCCCATGCCTGGTAAATCAACCAGGGCAGAACCACCAAAACAGCGGCCATCAAAACCACTTTAAGAGGCACCATCAGCGGCGAAAAAACGCCCGTAGCGATCAATTGGGCATTGGGTGGCAAATGAGAACGGATCGGGATGGCCAACCAATCAATCAAGGTGCCCGGCCCCGGGAAAAACATCAAGACCAACACGGCAGCCAAGAGACCATACACCGAGCGCAACAGCCGGTCTCGAAGTTCGACGAGGTGCGAGACAAACGCTTGCTCGGTGCCCTCCAATTCTTCAGCTTGATTCATGAATACAGCGATGATGAACGGCGCCGTGAGGGCCGAAAGCGTGCCACACGAGCCGCCCCTGATTGAATTTTGGAGCGTACACCATGGCGTTGCTTATACCAATGAGGAAGGGCGGCGCGTTTGATGCGCCAGTTTTTTCGATGCCGTGGATGGGTCAATGGCTGCCCTGACAAGGGATCTGGAGTGCTTGAAGATTGAATCGCGTGTTCCCAGGTCTGGTGAAGCTCATCACTCACCTGCTGAATTTCACTCGAAACAGCATGGTGCATACTTCGGGCCTCGGTCTCCAGCTCAGACTTTATCTTTTGAAGCTCTTCGAGCTCGATCGAACGATTGACTTCAGCCTTGACCTCCGCCACATAGCGCTGGGCCTTGCCAAGCAAGTGGCCCAAGGTGCGGGCGACCCGTGGAAGGCGTTCTGGACCAATGACAATCAAAGCCACCGCGCCAATCAATGCCAGCTTGTCAATGCCAAGATCAATCATGAGACAAAAGTCACCACCAAGACCACATCATCCAGCTTAGGTTTTGGACTTGGATTCAACATCCAGCACCTGAGATTCGTTTTTTTGCATCGTGACTTGGGAGGGAGGGGGTGGAACATCGGAATTCCCATCTTTTAGCCCATCTTTAAAGCCTTTGACCGCGCCGCCCAGGTCAGCGCCGATGTTTTTCAGTTTCTTGGTACCAAAAACCAGCACCACAATCACCAACACCACCAACCAATGCCATAAACTGAATGAACCCATGAAACATCTCCTTGAAGGATGGATGAGATTTTAAGCGAGGCTTGTGTACGTGCCAAGAATTGGCATCAGCCTTTCAACCAAGGACGAGGCCCCCCGATGACGTGCATATGCAGATGGGGCACTTCTTGGCCGCCATCGTGCCCATTGTTGATGATGCAACGAAAACCATTCAATGCACCTTCCTGACGAGCCAGGAGGGGTGCCAGGGAGAGCATTTTGGCCAACCAGGATTCATGTTCGGGCTGAACGTCAAGCAAAGACGGGACATGACGTTTAGGAACCATCAGGAAATGCACCGGCGCCCAGGGGGCAATATCGTGAAAAGCCAGGAGATCATCGTCTTCATAGACTTTGCGGCTGGGAATTTGGCCTTGGATAATTTTGCAAAAAATACAGTTTGAATCAAAAATCATGGGCTTGTGTGTTGATCAACGACGCTGGCAACGTGACTTTCGGAGAGCCGTTGGATGAGTTTACTGAGTTTTAAATAAGCTGGCGTCAATCCCCTCGGATTCAAGCTGTGTTTTGGCAGCATCGGCGTCGGCTTTTTTCTCAAAGGGGCCCAAACGAACCCGGTAAATGGTGCGCCCAGATTGGGCTTTTTCCGAGACCTTGGCTTCTAGGTTGATGATCGCCAGGCGAGCGCGTTGTTGTTCGGCATCTTCCAGGCGGCTGAAAGCCCCCGCCTGAACAAAAAAAGTTCCCGTTTGAGGCAAGCCTGGCGCTGGAGGGGGAGGCGTTGCAGATGCTTCCATCGACGGGCTTTCAGGCTCTAGAGCTTGCTCGGGAGGGGGCAAAATCAGACCTGGTGGAAGAGAAGACAGAGCAGGCTCTCCGGTGCGCTCAGGGGGTTTGCGCGGATGGCCTTGAATCAAGAGATCATTGGGGTTCCATTGGCGGTTTTTCTCGGCTTCTGCATTGTCTTCGGTTGATGTTCGAAGGGGTACTTTATTTACAAAGGGAGTGGGCATTTTGTTGAAATAAAGGGCCACTCCCAGGGCAGCCGATAAGCCAATCAAAAAGACAATCAAGATGCCCTGTAAAAAGCGTCCCATCTGAGCATGTCTCAGAGCCACCGTAGGAAAAGTATGCGTCATGAAAAATCTCCAGGGGCTGGGTGCGATATGCCTTCCATCGGCCGGCGTGGATCACTGCACCATTCACTCCAAGAGCCAGGATAAAGATGCGAGCCGCTCAGCCCGGCCATTTCCATGGCAAGCAGGTTGTGACAGGCGGTCACTCCCGAGCCGCATTGATGAATCACCTCTCGGGGCGGGGTTTGACCAATCAAGAGTTCAAATTCAGCGCGCAGGGCTTCTTTGGCTTTGAAGCGATTTGTTGGGGTGAGGTTGAGCTGAAAAAATCGGTTTCGAGCCCCCGGAATATGGCCGGCTGAGGCGTCTATGGGCTCGACCTGCCCTTGGTAACGCTCGGGGGATCGCGCATCAAGCAAAAAATGGCCACTGGGGTTGGCTTCAAGTGTGTGGACGGTGACGATGCCATGCCATTGGCTTGGCGAATCAGGCCAAGGGCTGATTGGATGGGACTGCACGGGGATTTCGAGATCCAACGCCCCTCCCACGGACAACCAAGCAGGCAGGCCTCCATCCAGAACCGAGCTGGCCACCACCCCCGCTTGACGCAACATCCACCAGGCGCGGGCCGCAAACATGCCTCCCTGGGCATCATAAACCACCACCGTGGATTGGGGCGTGATGCCCCAGCGAGTGAGTGTGGCTTGCCAAGTGTCTAGATGAGGAAGGGGATGGCGGCCATTGCGGCCTGTTTTGGTGCCACAAAGATCACGATCAAGATGAACATAATGAGCCCCAGGAATATGACCCAAGAGGTAATCTTGTTCTCCCGCTTCGGGGTTTGCCAGGTTAAAGCGGGTGTCTAGCAGAACCACAGGAACAGCGTCATGAAATAGGTTTTGCAATTGCTCAGGAGAAATGAGAGGCTGGCGTTGCTGCATGGTTTGGGAAGAACTTTTTATCTCAAAGAGCAAGGCTACATCATTTTTCGATACCAATGATGAAAATGCTTCATGCCGTCTTCCATCGGGCTTTGGTAGGGGCCTGCTTCGTCATCACCACGATCAAAGAGTGCTTTTCGACCAGCATCCATCCGCAGGGCGATCTCATCGTCC
>JBEIRS010000345.1:0-1487 GCA_040375795.1 Methylibium sp. | reverse complement strand
GCCTGGCGAGTAAAGTCACGCCGCCCAAAGTCACCGAGTCACCTGAGTTCTCTGAGTCATCATCCTTCAATAAAGATCTGCCGCCATGGCCTGATGGCCCCGGGACGGGGAGTGGGGGTTCTGGAGGCGCAGGGCGACCCTCTTTGAGGCGGGTCAAGTAGCGCATCATTCATGGTGCTCTCGAAGTAATCACAGATGTCTATCTCCCAGGGGATAAGAATTCAATCACCTGGTTGCCGGCCTGTGCAACGCTGTTGGCCAAAGACCCCAGAATTTCTACCTGCGTGCCTCAATTTGGCGTGAATCCTGCCGATCATTGCAAGAGACCATTGCAAAGCAAAGATAGAGAGCGGCATCATGATTCAAATCAAGGCAGTCCAGGCAGGCTTATGGGCACCCATGGCGAGATTATCTGAACTCACTGACACAGCAATTTCCAAAACATACTCAGTCATACAAGCACTCGAGGATATTTCTCTTGCTCGTCTTATGAGGATTCTCGGCTTTTGGCGGCTGTGTCATCCAAAAGGTTGCTCATCACCGTTTTACGCATGTCAAACTCGTTGATTAACCTCTGAAATTTCTATGAAGCTCGACCTTTGGGCCTCAAGATCCAAGCTCCCCAGCTCACTGCGGAAGCGTTTCATTTGGGTTTTTAGCTTGCTGGTGGCTGGAGTTTTATTGGTCAGTGGTGGAAGTAGTCTTTATCTTTCATACCAACAAAGCTACGCTGATTTGCTCAGAGTCAGTCAGGAAAGAGTTCACTCAATGGCTGAAAAAATCCAGCATGACATCAGTGACCTTGAGAAGATGATGGCGTTGACCGCGACGGTCAATTTAAATCCAAAAGAAGTCATGAAACAACGCATTTTGGAGGTAGAGCAGCTCGGGCGACTCCCTGGAATTGCTGAAATTTCTTTATCAGATCAAGATGGCCTCGAATATTTCAGAGCGTCCCATCGCCCTGGGACAGAGGTTGTTTCGAGTCTCTCTCACATTTCACCATCAGCATGGTTGAACACGGTTAAATTAGGGCAATCCTATCGAAGCCCTGTTTATTTTGTTCAAAAAACAAAGCCCTACTTCACGATGGCGATGGCGGTAGGCCCCCAACAGGCGGGGATCACTGTGGCTGAAATTCCCCTTGATTTTTTGCTGGATGATCTTCAGCATAGCCACCAATCAGATCATGGCGAGACTTACGTACTTGATTCTCAGGGGCGGTTGCTGGCTCATTCGAATCCAGCCTGGAGTTTAGGAAGCACCGATTTTTCCAAATTACCCCAAGTCCTTGCGGCTCTTCAAAATTCGGATTCAGAAGTATTTCCCCCATTAAAAGCGATTGCTCCCGATGGAAAAACGGTGCTTTCAACGGTGGAGCGTATTCCTGATCTCGGTTGGTTGATTGTTTCTGAACAGCCCGAAGCACAGCTTCTCAGCGCTTTGTATCAGGCCATGATGCGCGCCATCTGGATTCTTCTGGGGGG
>JBEIRS010000248.1:0-2640 GCA_040375795.1 Methylibium sp. | reverse complement strand
GGTGCCCGGCACGTTGATGGGTTCATTAACCTTCCGCGACACGGCTTTACCGATTGGCGGATTGCGAGCCGCCTTTGCCAAACAAAGGGGACGGGAAGGACCACAAGGGCTGAACTGTACCACGTTGGCCCTCCAAAATTCAATGATGTGCTCGTTTCCTGGCGGACGAAGCCAGGTTCAAATCAAGAACCAGACGTCATAGTTTGGCTTTGCCCTGCCCTTTTAATCCACCCATACGCTTGAGCATTTTGAGCATGCCTCCCCCTTTCATTTTTTTCATCATGTCACGCATTTGCTCAAATTGCTTAAGCAAACGATTGACGTCTTGAACTTGAACTCCCGCACCCGCAGCAATGCGGCGTTTGCGTGTGGCCTTGATGAGGTCAGGCTTGCGACGTTCCAGGGGGGTCATGGAGCAAATCATACCTTCCATGCGGCGCACATCCTGTTCCGCTTTTCCCATGTCTGGCATACCCGTCCCACCGATTTTGCTGATCACTTCCGTAGGAAGTTTGTCCAGCAAGCCAGAAAGACCCCCCATTTTTTTCATTTGGGAGATTTGATCGAGAAAATCATTGAGGTCAAAGGTGTCACCCGCCTTGACTTTAGCAGCCAGCTTTTGGGCGGCAGCCAAATCAACATTGCGGCTGACCTCTTCGACCAAAGCCACAATGTCGCCCATCCCCAGAACCCGACCTGCGTGTCGTTCTGCATCAAAAACTTCCAGCCCAGTGATTTTTTCACTGGTACCGATCAATTTGATTGGGGCACCGGTGATGTGACGCACCGAAAGTGCAGCACCACCGCGTGAATCACCGTCCATTTTGGTCAGGATGATGCCCGTCAGTGGAATCGCTTCTTTGAAGGCTTTGGCTGTGTTGATGGCATCTTGGCCTTGCATGGCATCAACGACAAAGAGGGTTTCAATGGGTTTGAGGCTGGCATGTAGCGCTGATATTTCTTGCATCAGTGCGGTATCAATGGCCAAACGGCCTGCCGTATCGACCAAAAGAACATCAATAGAATGTTTGCGCGCATAGTCCAAGGCGGCCGCCGCGATATCCAGGGGCTTGCTGGCGGCATCGGATGGAAACCATTGTGCCCCGGCTTGTTGGGTGACCGTTTTTAATTGTTCAATGGCGGCAGGCCGATAAACGTCGGCTGACACCGTCAGAACCGACTTTTTTCGTTTTTCGATCAAGAGCTTGGCGAGCTTGGCGGTGGTGGTGGTTTTGCCGGCACCCTGAAGGCCCGCCATCAAAATGACAGCGGGGGGTTGGGCTGCCAGATTGATGTCGGAGACCCCATGAATTTCATTGCCTGACATGATCAAGACCAGCTCACGATGAACCAGCCCGACCAGGGCCTGCCCTGGCGTCAGGGAACCCACAACCTCAGCACCCAACGCTTTGTCTTTGACGCGGGCAATAAAATCACGCACCACAGGCAAGGCCACGTCAGCCTCCAGCAGTGCCATGCGCACTTCGCGCAGCATATCTTGTACATTGCTTTCGGTGATGCGGGCCTGGCCTCGGATGGTTTTTACCAAATGCCCAAGTCTTTCGGAAAGTGCTGACGCCATAAGATGAATAAGAAATCAAAAGTTGAAAGGGCGCGCCCTGGTACCTCCCGGACGCGGGCCTGGCCCTACGGCTCGATACACTATTACCATGATTTTACCTTTTCCTGCCTTTGATTTTTCTTCGGCTTCTTCGTTTTGGGTCTTTGTGGCTTCCGTGGGTGCTTGCGTTTTGTATGCGGCCGCAGGGATGGCTTTTGACAGCCGAAAGCCAGCATGCGAGCCCTTGCAGCCTTGGCATCGATGGGGTCGATCGGATGTTTGGCTTTGGCTCGCTTGGCTTTTTCACGCCATGGCATTACTTTTAGGCCTTTATGAAGCCTGGCACACTGTGGCAAAGTTTGGCTTTGCCCCTGCGTTGTCAGCCACCACTTGGATGGTTTTAGCGGTTTATGGTATGGAAAGCCGATTTTTTCTCTTGCCTTTGGCAGAGGCTCGTCGGGTTTTGGCATGGCTTGCCTTGGGTGGCGTGATTTTGGCCTGGTTTTTTCCTGGCGAAGTGATTCCTCATGTCTCTGTTTTATCGCCAGTACACTGGGGCTTGGGAATCGCCTCTTATGGTTTATTTGGTGCGGCTATTTTGCATGCAGTATGGCTTGATCGCGCAGAGCGGGCCATGCGCCAAAAAGCCCCAAATTGGCGCATCACGGGGCTTCCCTTGTTGCAACTTGAGCGCCTGACCTTCCGTTTTGTCGAAGCAGGTTTTATAACCCTGACAGCCGCCCTGGTGCTGGGTTGGCTGGTATCTACAGTGTGGCGATGGGATCACAAGACCGTGTTTTCAATTTTGGCCTGGGGGGTGTTTGCTGCCTTGTTGATGGGGCGTTACATTTTAGGTTGGCGTGGAATTCAGGCCACCCGGTGCTTGTATGCTGGAGCAGGTCTTTTGTTTTTCTCTTATGCAGGATCACGTTTTGTTCTTGAGGTCTTGATTCTTCCGCATCGGTCTGGTTTATGAGATTTTGGCTACTATTTTTCGTGATAGCTATGTTGCTATGCTTGCTCAAGCGGCATCATCGCCGTTATCTGGGTATGCTGCGTTCTCAAGCCAAGGCACGCCC
>JBEIRS010000005.1:0-16689 GCA_040375795.1 Methylibium sp. | reverse complement strand
TGAAACATCCCACCCTTAAGTTCTGCGCCTGTGAAATCTGCTCCTCGCACGTTTCCATCCCTTAGATCGACGTTTTCCAGAACTGCCTTGGTCAGATCCGCATTGGTCAGATCCGCTCGGTACAGATCCGCTTCGATCAGATTCGCTTTGATCAGAGTCGCGGTGCTCAGGTTGACATTCTTTAAATTTGAGTCGGTCAGATTCGCTCCGCTCAGATTCGCTCCGCTCAGATTCGCTCCGCTCAGATACGCATAGGTCAGATCCACATAGGGCAGATACGCTCCGGTCAGATTCGCGTTGGTCAGATCCACATAGGTCAGATCCACATAGGGCAGATACGCTCCGGTCAGATTCGCTTTCTTCAGATACGCTCCGATCAGATTCGCGTTGGTCAGATTCGCGTTGGTCAGATCCGCTCCGCTCAGACTCGCTCCGCTCAGGTTTGCTCCACTCAGATTTGCTCCGGTCAGATTTGCTCCGGTCAGATTTGCGCCGCTCAGATTCGTTCTGGTCAGATTTGCGCCGCTCAGATTCATTCCGGTCAGATTAAATCCGGTGAAATCAATATGCGATAGATTTTCGCCTATAAAAAGTTTACCTTGGAAAAAGTTTTTTGGAACTTGATTGTATGTTTTTGGATTTCTTAAAAGACTCAGGGCTTGGTCAACAGTTTTTGGGGGGGCTATTTTTTGGGCAAGGAGTTGATTTTTGGTCTGTGGTGGAGTTTTTTGTGAATTTGTTACGTTTGTTTTTTCTGTGGGTAGTTTTAAACTGAGAGACATCGCCAATTCCTTTTTACATCATTGAGAAAAAAGCAGCCCTGGTTTGTGTGCTGTGGGGTTGCTATAGGCTGATGATAGAAAATTTTTTTAATTTTTTCACCCTCTGTTTGGGGGGGTGGCATGCCATGCTCGCAAGCCGAAGTGGCCGGCATGGCCGGGATGGTCGAGTGCTTTGGACATGAAAGGCATGCGCTCGGTTGAAGCGACTTACTGCCTTATGCTGCGCCTAGCCACCGTCCTCAGGGGGATGTTGGGCTGTGCGATGGCGCATGCGACCCAAGGTTCGTGGTCATGGGGCGTTGTCGGTGGCTTGCGGATGATCAAGGGGGGTGGGGCAGGAGGGCGCTACAAAGAGGGTTCTGTGTTTTGTTACCCCTGTGTTGATCATGACCCACTCTTGGCGCTGTGTATTGATTGGTGCGGAATCACTTTTGATTCAATGTGCCCGCAATTTATTGGAAGCTGGCCACTGTGTGTTGGCCATTGTCACTCGGGCCGAGCCGGTGCGACGCTGGGCCAGCGAAGAGGGTATTCGGGTGTTGAGGTCTGTGGATGATTTGCTGACCAGTGATGATTTGGGTGGCTTTGACTATTTATTCAGCATCACCCATCTGGAAGTGCTTCCCTCGGCCATCATCCGTTTGCCACAATCGGCGGCGATTAATTTTCATGATGCCCTGTTGCCTGATTATGCGGGCCTGAATGCCCCTGTATGGGCTTTGTTGAATGGGGAGACGGAGCATGGCATCACTTGGCATCTGATGACTGAAAAGGTCGATCGTGGGGCGATTCTTTTACAGCAGCGTTTTTTGATTTCACCAGAAGAAACGGCACTCAGTTTGAATGCCAAATGTTTTGAGGCAGGTGTTGAAAGCTTTGCCCGTTTAATTCAGGGGCTCGCTCAAGGTTGCTTGATTCCACGTCCACAAATGCAACCTTCGCTGTATTTTTATGCACGTGCCGATCGCCCAGAAGCAGCGGGTACGATTGATTGGAAGCACAATGCGCTACCAATTTCTGCCTTGGTTCGGGCCCTGGATTTTGGATCTTATGGCAATCCTGTTGGCTGTGCCAAAGCGTTTATCGCAGGCAGACTTTGGGTTTTGAGTAAAGTCAACATTCAATCGACAGGTTCTGATGCCGCACCAGGTACCATCCTCAGCCTGGGGCAAGAAGGCATGATGGTGGCCACCGCCGATCAAGATCTTTGCTTTGCAGAGGTACAAGCTCTCGATGGAAAGCCACTGACAGACTGGATGATGGCTGCTGATGAAGGGCTGAGGGTGGGCTCGGTATTTGACACCCTGGCTCCTGGATTGAGAGATCGGCTGAGTACCTTGAATTCAAAAGTGGCTCGCTTTGAACCTTATTGGCAAGAAGCCCTTGCCCAGCTTGAGCACCTTGAGTTGCCGCTGATTCGTCGCTATCAAAAAAGCTCGCCCCCTGTTTATCAATTTTTGGATTTATCTTTGAAAAAACGAGGCTTGTGGGGGGCATGGCCTATCGAGGGGTGGCTGGCTTTGAGTGTGTGTTATCTGGGTCGATTGTGTGACAAGGACGTCCTGGATATTGGGTTTTCTGACCCCGCTTTGCGTGCCATGGTGCACGGCATGGAGCCATGGTTTGCGGCTCAGGTGCCTTGGCGTTGCCCGATCGATTACTCCCAGGATGCCAGCACACTGATCGCTGATATAAGCTCACGCTTAAAGGATCTGCGCAGTCATTGGACCTATTCCAGTGACTTGATGCTGCGTACCCCCCTTTTGAGATCAGGAGCGGGGCCGGGTGGTGTGATCGTGCTTCCGGTGGCTTTGGTTGTTGTGAATGAGATTGAAAATGCACGGGCTGTGCAGGGGTCAGAATTGACGTTGGCAATCGATGAAAAAAGCGAAACCCTGCGCTGGATTTATGATGAAACCAAACTTTTGCCTGACACGGTATTGGCCATGCAGTCCCAGTGGGTGGCCATGGTTTCTAATGCTTTGAGTGACCCCGGGATGCAGGCTGGCCACTGGACTTTGCTGCCGCCTCTTGAGTATCGGTCCATCGTGGAAAACAGGCATCAAGGCCAGCAATTTGCAGGTCGTCAAGCCTGTGTGCATCATTTGATCAGCGAGCAAGTGGCCCGCACGCCCGGGCAAACGGCACTGGTGTGTCGGGGGCAGTCTTTGAGCTATCTTGAGCTGGATCAAAAGGCGAATCAATTGGCACGTCAATTGGTGTCTTTAGGGGTTGGCCCGGACATCCTTGTCGGGATTTTTATGGATCGATCACTTGATATGGTCCTCAGTGTGCTGGCCATTCACAAAGCTGGCGGGGCTTATGTGCCACTGGACCCGCGCTACCCTCGTGATCGTCTTGAGTACATGATGCAAGATGCCCAGTTGACGGTTATTTTGACGCATTCTCAGTGCTTGCAACAGCTTCCTTCAAGCACTGCCTGCACGATGGTGTCCCTCGATACCGACTGGCCTGGGATTGCTCAAGAGCCTGATGAGGCGTTTGATGGGGGCGCCCAGCCACATCATTTGGCTTATGTGATTTATACCTCGGGGTCTACAGGAAAGCCCAAGGGGGTGATGGTCGAACATCGCAATGTGGTGAATTTTTTTGCTGGAATGGATCAGCATCTTGGTCAGGACGAGCCGGGGGTTTGGTTGGCGGTGACCAGCTTGAGTTTTGATATTTCAGTGCTTGAATTATGTTGGACTTTGACGCGCGGTTATCAGGTGATTGTGGCCACACATGAGGAGCAGCTTTCTGCCGCATCCTCTTTGGCGGGTGGTGTGGGTCAGCGGCCGATAGAGTTCAGCCTGTTTTATTTTTCAAGTGATGAATCGGTCGGCGCAAAAAACAAATATCAACTGCTCTTGGAAGGGGCAAAATTTGCAGACCAGCATGGCTTTGCTGCGGTATGGACGCCTGAGCGACATTTTCATGCCTTTGGCGGGGCCTACCCGAACCCAGCAGTCACGAGCGCAGCCTTGGCGGCGGTGACTCAGCGAATTCAAATTCGGGCAGGCAGCGTGGTGTTGCCTTTGCATCACCCCATTCGAGTTGCCGAGGATTGGGCCGTGGTTGACAACCTTTCGGGCGGACGTGTGGGGGTGTCGTTTGCCTCGGGATGGCAGCCTGATGATTTTGTATTCAAGCCCGAAAATTTTGCAAGAAATAAGGACGTATTGGAAGATGGCTTGGACGTGGTTCGGCGCCTGTGGCGGGGTGAACGATTGAGTTTTCCAGGGGGCGCCGGGCCCATGGTTGAGATTGGTATTTTGCCGCGTCCGGTACAAGCCGAATTGCCCGTATGGATCACCACGGCCGGCAACCCTGAAACCTTTGCTTTGGCCGGCCGTTTGGGTGTGAAGGTCTTGACCCACCTTTTGGGGCAAAGTATTGATGAATTGGCGGCCAAGCTGGTGATTTACCGACAGGCTTGGACTCAGGCAGGGCATGCCGGTGAAGGCCATGTGTCTTTGATGCTGCACACCTTGGTGGGACAAGAGGAGGCCGATGTGCGTGCCAAAGTACGTCAGCCTCTCATCAATTATTTGCGCAGCTCGGTTCAGCTAATCCAACAGTATGCCTGGTCTTTTCCTGCTTTCAGGCGAAAGGCGGGTATGGAGACCTCGGCATCAGGGATGGATCTCAAAAGTTTGAGCGAAGAGGATCTGAGCGGCTTGTTGGCACATGCCTTTGAGCGTTATTACGAAAGCAGTGGCCTGTTTGGAACGCCCCACTCATGCTTGGCAATGGTGCAAAAACTCAACGCCATCGGAGTTCATGAAATTGCCTGCCTCATTGATTTTGGTGTAGACCCTCAAACGGTGCTTGCACACCTTCAGCACTTGAATACCTTGCGTCTGGTGGCAGCACCCCCTCAAGTCACTCAAAATAACCACTCTGTGCCGGCTTTAATGACACGTTATGGGGTGACGCATTTTCAGTGTACGCCTTCAATGGCGCGCATGTTGCTCCTGGATGAGCATGCCCAAGAAGGCCTGCGCCAGCTCAAACGATGGATGATCGGTGGCGAGGCCTTGCCGCTTGCTTTGGCTCATGAACTGCATGCACGGGTGGGGGCCAGTGTGATGAATATGTACGGCCCCACCGAGACCACTGTTTGGTCGGCAGTGCAGCCCATGGATCCGAGTGAAAAAACGGTTTCTTTGGGGCAGCCTCTTCTCAATCAATCGATTGATTTATTGGATTCTCGCTTGCAGCCGGTTCCTTGGGGGGCACCCGGAGAAGTGGTGATTGGTGGCGCAGGGGTGGTGCGGGGTTATTGGCAGCGCCCTGAATTGACTGCCGAGCGTTTTATGGTTGACCCTTTGCGCGGTGCCCAGGGGGGGCGAGTTTATCGCACGGGTGATTTGGCACGCTTTCGACCCGATGGCTCTTTGGAATTTCTGGGGCGGCTGGATCATCAAATCAAGCTGCGTGGGTTTCGGATTGAGCTGGGCGAGATTGAGGCTTGCCTTTTCAGGCATCCACGGGTTCGCGAAGCCGTGGTGATGGCTCGGGAGGATACCCCTGGCGATGCCCGGCTGATTGCCTATTGGGTGCCTTCAGGCCGGCTTGACGCGAATGAATCAGAGCTTAAAGAGATGCTCAAAGAGCACTTGCCCGAGTTTATGGTGCCATCGGCCTTTGTGCGTTTGAATGCCTTGCCCCAAACCCCCAACGGCAAGCTTGACCGCCAGGCTTTGCCTGCTCCGTCGCAGGCGATGGGACAAAAACATGGTGCGCCTCTGGCAGAGCCAAAGAACCCCACTGAGCAATTGATTGCAGGGATCTGGAAAGAGGTTTTGAAGCTAAATCACTTGAGCACTCAGGATCATTTTTTTGACTTGGGAGGGCATTCTTTGCTGGCGGTGCAAGTGTTGGGCAAACTGCGTCAAGCCACCGGTCAAGAGATTTCGATCACTGATATTTTCCAGTTCCCCACGATCGCCAGTTTGGCTTTGCATCTGGCGCATGGGGAGCCCAAGGTGAGTGCGGTGACACAGGGTTTGAAACGCGCGCAAGGAAGGCGTTTGGCCTGGGCAAGAGCAGCCTCGCCGACGCTGGATGCGGGTGTTTGATGGGGGCCCTGGCGACTTGATGATTCAAGCTCGACCAGTGCTGATGTCAAAGCGGACTGACAACGTGATGATGAAAGAAATCAACATGGATATTTCACACACCGACATCGCTGTGATTGGCATGGCAGGGCGGTTTCCCGGTGCGGCCCGGATCGATGAATTTTGGAGCCACCTGCGTCGGGGTCAGGAGTGTTTGACTTCATTCACCGAAGAGGATCTACGTAGAGCCGGTGTGAGCCCCTCTGTGTTCAATCAGAGCTCTTATGTACGGCGTGGGGGTGTCTTGCCTGAAATGGAGTATTTTGATGCCGATTTTTTTGGCTTTAGCCCACGCGATGCTGAAATCATGGACCCTCAGCATCGTCATTTTTTAGAATGCGCATGGGAGGCTCTGGAAGATGCCGGACATCTCCCCGATCAGTTTGATGGATCAATTGGGGTTTTTGCAGGGTCAGGGCATCATGTGTATCTGTACCAGCACCTGCTGACCCACCCTGAGCTGCTTCAAGCATATGGGTTTTTTTTGCTGCGACACACAGGGAACGATAAGGACTTCCTTAGTACTCGTGTTTCTTATGTGCTGAATCTTCATGGCCCGAGTGTCAATATTCAAACGGCATGCTCCAGTTCATTGGTGGCGATTCATACCGCAGCACAAAGTTTGCTCAACCGCGAGTGTGATATGGCTTTGGCAGGGGGGGTGAGCATCGAGCTGCCGCATCATCAGGGCTATGTTTATCGAGAAGGCGAGGTCTTGTCAGCGGATGGTTATTGCCGGTCTTTTGATGCCCATTCCAAAGGCACGGTTTTTAGCAGTGGCGTGGGTATATTGGTGTTACGCCGCTTGTCTGATGCATTGGCGGATGGCGATATGGTTCGTGCAGTGATGAAGGGCTCGGCCATCAATAATGACGGGCAGGCCAAGGTGGGTTATCTGGCCCCCAGTGTCGAGGGGCAGGCCCAGGTCATTGCCGAGGCTTTGGCGGTGGCCGATGTGCGCCCTGAAACGGTGTCTTATATTGAGGCCCATGGCACAGGAACCCCTTTGGGTGATGCCATTGAAATGGCGGCCCTGAGGCAAGTCTTTCGACAAAGTACGCCAGCGAAAGGGTTTTGTGCCGTCGGCTCCGTGAAAAGCAATATTGGTCATACCGACACCGCCGCCGGAGTGATTGGTGTCATCAAAGTGGTGCTGGCGTTGCAGCATCGTGAATTACCCCCCTCTTTGGGTTTGACAAGGCCCAGTCCTCAGTGTGAATTTGAAGACAGCCCCTTTTTTGTCAATACAGCCCTCAGACCCTGGGAGGCCCCGGCGGGCGGGCCAAGGCGGGCCGGCGTGACCTCTCTTGGCGTGGGCGGAACCAACGCCCATGCCATCTTGGAAGAAGCACCCTTGCGTGAAACGTCTGGGCCATCGCGAAAGTCTCAATTGTTGGTGCTTTCGGCCAAAACCACCACCGCCCTGGAGGCCAACACCCACGCCTTGGCGCAGCATTGTATTGAGCATCCTGAATTGAATCTGGCTGATGCTGCGCACACCTTGCGCCTCGGTCGGCAGGCGATGCCTTTACGTCGGGTGTTGGTTTGTGAAAATTCAGCCGATGCTGCCTACAAGGCCCTGAGTGCGCCGACCCCACCACAGGCATGGACTGACACAGCCCCCCCAGAGGGGCGGTCGACGGTCTTTATGTTTGCAGGAGGCGGGGCGCAGTATCCCGGTATGGGGGCCGATCTTTATGCGCGTGAGCCTGTTTTTAGGGCCGCTGTGGATGATTGTTTACTTTTATTATCCAGGGAAGAATCATTTGATTTTAAAAGCTTGATTTTCCCTCATCATGAGGACTTGCCCTCAGCCACCCAGGCCATGCAAAAGCCGGCATGGGCTTTGCCCTGCCTCTTCATCATTCAATACGCTCAGGCACGCCTTTGGATGTCTTGGGGGGTACAGCCCAGTGCGTTGATTGGCCACAGCATGGGGGAATACACGGCGGCTTTGCTGGCAGGGGTGTTCACCCTGGAAGATGCCCTGCGTTTGGTCTTGCTGAGGGGGCGTTTATTTGCAACCCTGCCCCCAGGCGCGATGTTGAGTGTGCCTTTGGCCGAGGATGCGCTCAAAGCCATCATGGATCCCGAATTATCCATGGCCGCCGTGAATGCCCCTGCGTTGTCCTTGGTGTCAGGCCCTGTGCACGTGATTGAGTCGTTCCAAAAGAAATTGCTTGACGCTGAAATTGAGGCAGTTCGTCTGCACATTTCGGTGGCGGCTCATTCGAGTATGCTTGATCCCATTCTCCCAGCTTTTGGTGAATTCTTTTCACGCCTGGAATTGCAGGCGCCGAAGCTTCCCTGGGTTTCCAACCTGGATGGCAGTTGGGTATCCCAGGAGCAAGCCACCAGCCCAGCTTACTGGGTGCGTCATTTGCGTGAGACGGTGCGCTTTTCGGCTGGGGTCAAAACACTTTTAGATCAGACACCCCGGGCATTTCTGGAGGTGGGCCCGGGGTCCACGCTGGCCACCTTGCTGCGTCAACACCCTTTGCAGCAAGACTTGCACCGGGTTTTATATTCTATGCCCCATCCCCGTGAAAACATCGAGGGTCAGGCATTGGCCGTTCAAACTTTAGGGCGCTTGTGGGCTTGTGGTGCAACAGTCCACTGGCAGGCGTTTCAGGGGAATGAAAATCGCCATCGGGTCAAGTTGCCAACTTACCGCTTTGATCACCAAAAACACTGGATCGACCCAGGGCAGCGTCAGACACCCTCCAATGAGCATCCTCTGCAAAAAAGAACCGAGGCATCGGAGTGGCTTTACCAGCCGATGTGGGAGGGGCGACCCCTGCACCCGGATCACACCCAGAACCCCAGGAATGGTCAGCGCCGAACGGTATGGGTTTTTTCAGACGGCCGGTCTTTGTTCAGACAATTGGTGATGCGGCTCAAAAAGCAGGGGGATCACGTGTGCGAGGTGCGTGCCGGTTTGACGTATTCCAGGCAGGGGCAGGTATTCACAATTCAAGCAGGTCAAGCCGCCCACATGAACCGTTTGGTGACCGAACTGTGTGCTGAAAATGCCAAGCCAGACTGTATTTATCACGGCTGGCTCTTGACGGCTGATCAACCTCCTGAAGACTCATGGGCTGAATTGAAAAGATCCCGTCGCCTGGGATTTGATACGTTATTGCATTTGGCACAAGCCTTTAGCCATGCCGCACTGTCTGATCCAATCCATTGGTGCATCATCACAGACCACCTGCAGCGAGTGGGTAGCGAAGGTGGCCTGATTCCCGCCAAAGCCACTGTGCTAGGGCCTTGCACTGTCATTCCACGTGAATTTCCGCATATTCGATGCCAAAGCATTGATTTGATTGTTCCCGCACCCGGATCCTGGCGTGAAGATCAAGTGGTACAGCGCTTGCTGAATGAGCCTGATTCACCCTTGGGCGAAGACATTTTGGCGTATCGTGCGGGTGAGCGCTGGGTTCGATCTTTTGCTCCTGTGGTGCTGCCGATGGCCACACACCAACCTAGGCTGAGGCCCGGAGGCACTTACCTCATCACGGGCGGGGTGGGTGGCTTGGGGCTTGAACTGGCCGCAGTGATGGCCCGATCTTGTCGTTTGAATTTGATTTTACTCGGACGCAGCCACCTGCCACCACGCAGCGAATGGCCAAATCACCTCAAAACCACTCCCCCCTCCGATCCCTTGGCTCGACGTTTACAGCAATTGATTGCACTGGAAGAGCAGGGCGCTCAGATCATGGTGGCTTCTGTGGATGTGGCCAAGGCCTCTGAGCTGGTTGTGGTTCTCAAAGAGGCACGCGCCAGATTTGGCCCCATTCATGGGTTGATTCATGCTGCCGGGGTCTTTCATGACACACTCATTCCCTGGAAAGACGATGCTTCGGTGTCTCAGGTTTGGTACCCCAAGATTCAGGGGCTCTTGGTTCTGGAGGCGGCGATCAAAAAAGTTCAGCCAGAGATGCAGCCTGATTTTTTGATTCTATTTTCTTCCATCAGTGCTTTTGTCGGCTTGCCAGGGCAGGTCGACTATGCCAGCGCCAACGCTTTTCTTGACGCTTATGCGCAGTTACAGGCTCTGAGTGACGGTATTCCGACGTTATCTATCAACTGGAGTATCTGGCAGGATGTCGGGATGGCTGCAGATTTGGCTCGTCGCTTGGGTTTGACGCCACCGCGGGATGCCCATTTGGGGCACCCGCTGGTCGAATATTGCCTCAAGGCGGGGGCCGACGAACGAGAATATTCTGCTGAATTCAGCCTAGAGCGTGACTGGATTGTGGGTGAACATGCGATTCGTGGTGGGGATGCCTTGATCCCGGCAACGGGCTACCTTGAGATGCTCAGGGCGGCATTCAGCCACCGCCCACCCGCAGACCCGGCTTGGCTTGAATTTCGTCACTTGAGTTTTGTGGCGCCTTTTACCGTCAAGCCAGGCGGGCGGCATGAGCTGAGGATTTTATTTCAACGTTTGGCAAACCACTGGCATTTTCACGTCAGAAGTCACTTGAGCAACTCAAGCCATGACGCCTGGAATGGGCATGCCCAAGGAGAGGTGCGCTGGGTGGCTCCGACTGCCAGGGCGCCGCTGGGATGGGGTGAGATTGCCGCTCGCTGCTGTCAACGCTCCGAGAGATCGCAAAATCTGGAACAGCATCCGCATTTGAAATTGGGGCCACGCTGGGCCAATGTGCTGCGCATTGATTTTGGTGAGCATGAAGCCCTGGCTCAACTTGAGCTGCCCGCATGCTTTGAAGAAGACCTTCGTGCCATGCCCCTGCACCCTGCGTTGATGGACATGGCTACTGCGGGTGCGCAATCGTTGGTCCCCGACATTCATTCTGACGATGATTTTTTTGTGCCGGCCTCTTATGCCAAAGTTCTGGTGATGGCACCGCTGGTGCGCCAGATCATCAGCCATATTCGCTACCGGGGTGATCAAAGCGCTCAAGGGCAATGGGCCGTTTATGACATCACTGTGGTAGACCAGAAAGGCCGGATCCTGGTTGATATTGAAGGCTTTACCATGATTCGCCTCAAAGAAAAAGGTCAGTGGTCGGGGGCCTCGGTACAGAGTTTTCGAGCGGTTCCAGCGCTTGATCGGCCCCAGATCATGCCGGCTCATGAATCCCTGGCCCACGCCTTGGCCAAGGGCATCCTGCCGGCTGAAGGGGCTGAAGTCTGGTCTCGTATCCTCGGTGGGCCTCATCTGGCTCAAATCATTGTTTCTCCGATGGATCTTCCCAGCGCACTGCGGCCACCATCTCGACCCCAGATGATTCCCCAACCATCGCCGGCGACCCAGCTTCCTGCCAAGCTGGATGGCGAGGCCCCGGCCACGGAGCTCGAGCGTTTCATCGCCGACATGTGGGGTGAGATGCTGGGTGTTTCATCGGTGGGTGCTCAAAGCCATTTTTTTGACCTGGGCGGGCATTCTCTGCTGGCCTTTCAGGTGATCGGCCGAATCAAAAAACGCACTGGACAAACATTGCCATTGACTTCTCTTTTGCAGGCCCCCACCGTGCGCGCTTTTGCCGCCTTGCTGGAGCCCTCGGCAGACACGTTGCCAGCGCTTGCGGCCAATCATTCAGAACCTTCTCTGGCCACGCCTGTACTGCGCAGCCTCGTCAAGCAAACCCTTCTGATGATGCGGCCACCGCCGCTGGTTCCGCGCCCTGGCCCGGCACTTTTTTTCATTCACGACGGAAACGGTGAAACACTGCTCTATCGAACCCTGGGTTTGGCATTGCGACATGATCAGGCCATTTATGGTTTGCAGCCTGAATATCAAGTCAATGGCCGGGTGGCTCAGTTCTCGATTGAGTCGATGGCTGCATCCCATGTGAAGCACATGCGAATGGCGCAGCCTGAGGGCCCGTATTTTCTGGCTGGGCTGTGCGCCGGAGGGGTGATTGCCCTTGAAATGGCCCGTCAGTTGGAGGACGCTGGAGAAGACAATTTATGGATCGCCATCATGGACGCAGGTGACGTTCAAGCCAAGGAAAAATCATTTCGAGTGAGCCGCCAGCGCTGGCAACGATTTCTTGCGGCAATTGATGAAGTGCCTGACGATGAGCAGGGGAAGCTTTGGCGGCCTTGGCAGACTGGGCGCTTGGGAAAAGCACTTCCTATTTTGGCTCAAAAAACGGTCAAGCTGGCGCGTTATGAGCTGGCATCCAGGCTGCAGGCTCAGCGGGATAAAACACAATTTCATCATCTGAAAAAACGCAATGGTCTGGGTGGCACGCTGGGGCCGGCCTCTGATGATTTGCCCTATCTCAAAATTTATGAGCATGCACACCGTGAACACATCCCACGCGGAATACTCAAGCACACCCATGTGGTCCTTTTTAGGGCCACCTGTGGTGATGGCTCGGCTGCCGACATGCCTTATCGAGAAAAGTTTGAAGACCCTTTGTTTGGATGGCAGGTGAGAGTCGCGTCTGCGGTGCTCGCCGAAGACATTCCTGGAGGGCATTCTTCTATGCTGCAAAAGCCTCATGTTCACGTGCTGGCTGAAAAAATGCAATTTCATCTTGATGTGGCTTTACGAATGGCTACGCAGCCCCAGGGCACCCGTCAGAATGAAACGAGTTTGATCTCTGTCACCTGATGAACCCAAGGATGGCCGCCATGCCCAACCAGCCCTCAACTCTTGTCATCATCGTCAACTATCAAACCGCCAAACTCGTCATCGAGTGTCTGAAATCACTTGAGCCCGAAATCAGGCAGGCTTCAACAGCCAAAGTCATGGTGGTTGACAACGCCTCAGGAGATGGCTCAGCAGATGACCTCAGTCAAGCCATCAAAAAGGCTGGCTGGACATCCTGGGTGGGGCTGATTCGCTCAGAAATCAATGGTGGGTTTTCTTACGGTAACAATGTGGCTCTTCGCCGGGCATTGTCGTCTTCCAGGCCTCCCGATTATTATTGGCTTTTAAACCCGGATACCCGGGTTCATCCGGGGGCCCTGAAAAACTTGTGTGCTTTCTTGCGCCACTCGCCGCAGGTTGGTATCGTTGGCAGCAGCCTCGAAGAAGCCAGCGGTCAATTATGGCCTTGGGCCTTTCGTTTTCCGAGTGTACTGAGTGAGCTTGAAGCCGGTTTGCGCTGGGGTTTCGCAAGTCGCTTACTCAAAAAATGGCGCGTGCCATGCCAAATGAACCATCAGCCCCAGCAGGTAGATTGGCTGGCGGGTGCGAGCATGATGATTCGCCGGGACGTGTTTCGCAGCATCGGCCTGATGGATGAATCTTATTTTCTTTACTTTGAAGAAACTGATTTTTGCCGTCAGGCTCGTCTGGCCGGCTGGCAATGTTGGTATGTGCCTCAAAGTCGAGTGCTGCACCTCGCTGGTCAAAGCACTGGGGTGACCACCCCCCTCGATCGACCGCGGCGGCTTCCAGCTTATTGGTTTGAGTCTCGCAGGCGTTATTTCATTAAAAATCATGGCCGTCTCTATGCCATGTTGAGTGATGTGGTTTGGATGCTGGCGTTTGCTTCGTGGCGAATTCGCCGGTGGGTTTTGCGCCGCCCAGATCACGACCCCCCCTCATACTTGCGTGATTTTTTTCGGCACTCCTCGCTTTGGAACTCTCGTATCAACATGGGGGTGATACAGGCTCAGAAAAGCACGGCCCGCTCAGTCACGGCGCCCTCATTCTCACCACACTCATGACATGAACACCTCCTCACCAGATGGCCTCATCTGGCAAGCATTACCAAGCTCTCTCGGTGTGCAGGTCTGGATCACTGACCTCTCTGCCACCTTGCCCGCCCATGAGCTGGACTCAGTTTTGTCTCCCTCTGAAAAAGAGCGTGCTCAGCGTTTAAAGAGCCAGCACCTTCGAACGCATTATGTCAATGCACATGTCGGTTTACGCCATCTGTTGGGTCAATACATGGGGACGTCTCCCTATCCTCACAAATTTCAAACCAATCGTTTTGGCAAACCGCGCCTCCCCGAACCTTCGCCCATTCATTTCAATCTCAGTCATCGTCACCATCGGGCTTTGGTTGCAATGGCTCGTGACCGCCCGGTGGGGGTGGATCTTGAGCAAGTTCAGCCCATACCTGACATGGTTGAGATGGTTCAAAACCACTTTACCCCGACAGAGCGCCTTCAATGGGCCCATTTGCCTCAAGCCGGTCAAACACACGCTTTTTACCAAGTCTGGACACGCAAAGAAGCCTGCGTGAAAGCATTGGGGTGGGGGTTGAATATGCCCCTTGACAGGGTTGAAGTGGCTTTGCCTGGGCCTCCAAAACGTTTATTCCTTGAATCACCTTCAGGAGACTGGTTTCAAGTTTGGCTGGAGTCTTTGCCCATTGAGCCTGGCTGGGTGGCTGCCTTGGCCCACATAGAGTCGCGCAGACCAAGTGCACATTCTCTCGCCGGAAAATGAACGACCCATCCACGATAAACCTTGAACAAGGTGATGCTCATGCCGCCCACGCTGATTCAAAAAGCCATTTTCCCAGTGGCAGGTTTGGGCACTCGTTTTTTGCCCGCGACCAAAGCACAACCCAAGGAAATGCTTCCAGTGGTTGATAAACCACTGATTCAATACTCGGTCGAAGAAGCCTATGCTGCCGGTGTGCGAGAAATGATTTTTGTCACTGGCCGGCACAAACGGCCTATCGAAGATCATTTCGATATGACCTTCGAGCTCGAGGTGGCGCTTGAAGGCGCCCATAAACATGAGCTTTTGAGCGTGGTACGTAGTATCAAGCCCGATGACATGGAGTGCATTTATATACGTCAACCACAAGCCCTCGGGCTGGGTCATGCCGTATTGTGCGCCCAGCGTCTGATCGGCAACGAGCCCTTTGCCGTCCTTCTGGCCGATGACCTCATGGTCGGAGACCCCCCTGTGCTCAAGCAAATGGTGGAGCGTTTCACGGAATGGCGCGCCTCCATTTTGGCGGTACAAGAAGTGCCTTATGACCACACGCGCCGCTACGGCATCATCGCTGGTCACGCTGTCGAAGATCGCCTCCTGGAGGTGACTCGTATCGTTGAAAAACCAGAACCCGAGGCCGCCCCTTCCAGATTTGGCGTGGCTGGTCGCTACCTTTTAACTCCTGGCGTATTCCATGAAATCGCCCATCAAAGCCCTGGGCTTGGGGGGGAAATTCAATTGACTGACAGTATCGCCGGCTTACTGCGGCGAGAAAAAGTCTTTGCCTACCAATACCAAGGTAGGCGCTATGACTGCGGCAGCAAAGACGGATTTTTGCAGGCCAATGTTGAATTGGCCCTTGACCATCCACAGCTTGGCTCGCCTTTTCGAAAATACCTCAGCAGCCTGCCGCACCTGCTTTTCCCCTCAGACTCTGCCCTGGAGGCCGCCCAGCCTTCTTCCTCTTCTGCCTGGAAAAAGCCCGGAACCTGACAGGGTGTGGCAAACTCGTCTTTTGGATGCTGCGACTGCGCGCAGCATGACAGAGGGGGATGCTGCGACTGCGCGTATTGACGTTTTTTAGAGAGATTCTATGGCCATTGAAGTTTTTGTGAGGACCTTATACGTTTGCCCATTCAATCAAAAAATTCTTTGTCAAACTCAACGCACTGTGCTGCGTCGCCACTCGCCATAGTAAGGCAGAACCTCTTTTTATGCGTATTTTGATCGTCAAGACGTCCTCCATGGGGGATGTGATCCACGCTTTGCCGGCGGTGTCGGACATGGCTCGCCAATTTCCAAAGGCCGTGATCGACTGGGTGGTTGAGGCACCTTTTGCGGTCATTCCCCGCATGCACTCGGGTGTTCATGAGGTGCATCTGTTGCGTTGGCGAACGTGGCGGCGCCGTTGGCTTGAACCCCTCACCTGGCAGGCCATGGCCAATTTTCGGCGCCAGATCCGCACAGAGCCTTACGATAAAATCATTGATTTACAAGGCTTGCTCAAAAGTGCTGTGTGGGGCGCTCAAGCTCGCGGGCCGTTGTTGGGCTATGACCGTCGCAGCCTGCGCGAACCGCTGGCAGCTTTGTTTTACCAAAGCCGGGCCGCGGTAGCGCGGAATTTGCCTGCGGTGCAGCGTTGCCGTCAATTGCTTGCGCATCATGTGGGTTATGCCCTCCCTTCCACGGCGCCTGATTTTGGCCTGCTGCCTCCCATCAACACGCCCTTTCCCCTGGACTGGAACGCGCCAACGTCACCCTATGCGGTCTTGATCCCTTGTGCCAGCCGGCCAGAAAAGTTCTGGCCGATTGAGCATTGGCATGCGGTGGCTTGCTGGCTCCGTGCTCAGGGGTGGCTGCCCGTGGTGCTTTGGGGTGCGCCTGCCGAAGAGGCCATGGCTCATGAGATTGCCGCTCCATCTGAGGGGCGCGTGCCGCCCTTTCTTTCGGTGGCTCAAGTGGCTCGCTTATTGGCCCAGGCACGTGCTGTCATTGGCCTAGACACAGGGTTTTCTCATCTGGCCGCGGCTTTAGGCCGCCCCACCCTTGGCATTTACTGTGACCATGATCCAGGCTTGGCCCCCATCACCGGCCCCTCCTGGGTGCGAAGCATCGGTGGTAAGGGCCAAACCCCCTCTCTGGAGGCGGTCATGTTGCTTGTACAAGAGCAATATGGTCTAGCAACCCACCCTGATCAATGTCACAGCGAAGCGGGGTTGATCACGGAGCCCCAAGGGCTCCAAAAAGAGGGGTTTCGGATGTGAATCAAGTTTCGATTTCTTCCTTCATTCGCTTGAAGGAGAGATGATCATGGTTTTGTCGTTTTTCTTTGTGATCGCGAACTTTGCGATCCAGCTTGTCCATCAGTTGGTCAATCGCTGCGTACAAATCTTCGTGGCTGTGT
>JBEIRS010000137.1:0-4449 GCA_040375795.1 Methylibium sp. | reverse complement strand
GTGACTGAGGGGGGAGGCATGCCGACTGCACCCATACTTGCTTTGGCCCGTGAACTCGAACTGGGTAGTTCACTCATGCTTGATTACCATGATCGCCGAGATTTGGTCAAGCTGGTCTGGAAAGGTTCTCGGCGCCAACTTTCTTTATTTGTCTCACCCCAGGGGCGGGCTATTTTGTTTCAACGCCGTAGGTTGGCAGCTTTTTTGCAAGCGGGCCTCCTTGTCCCCGCCCAGGAGTCGTCCTTTGATTCATCCCGCAAGGGTTCCAAGGTAGGCGATTAATTTTCAATTCAACGCGACCCTGAATCAGGGGCTGGTGTACGCGCGAAGACCCAAACCCCGACAGAAGCCGCGCCTGCTTGCTTGAGAAGCTCGGCCAAACTGTTCATGGTCGCACCGGTGGTCATGACATCATCCACCAATACGACGTCTTGGCCTTGGATCAATGATTTTTCTTTTGTGGCTAAAGCAAAAACCCCCTTCAGATTGCTTACCCTGCGATGCAAAGGCAAAGACATTTGTTCTGGCGTATCATGTGTTTTCAGCAAAAAATCTGCATGACTGGGCCAGTGAAGTTTTTTCGCAAGCCGCCTGGCGAGTTCCCATGATTGATTAAAACCACGCTGACGAATGCGGGCCCTGCTCAGAGGCACGGGCAAAATCAGGCGAGATGATTGGCCCATCGATGGCGGCCGGTTTTCTAACATTAAATCAGCAAAGCTGTCTGCCAGATCCAATCCTTCATGAAATTTGAATTGCATGATCAGCCCTGCCCATGGAAAGGCATAATCAACAGCGGCCCAGCTTGCATCAAAAAGCGGAGGGGTGCGCAGGCAAGCGCCGCAAATAAGGGCATGGCTGGTGCTCCCAATGGCGCAACGGGGGCAGCGCGAAAGTGCAGGAACAAATCGAACAATGCAGTCCTCACAAATTCGTGCGTCATCGAGCTGTCCGCAGCCACCGCACAATCCGGGCCAATGTGCCAAGTACTTGGTTTTCATGTGTCTTAGAACATCAAAAAATAAGGCTTTATGTCGGCGCAACCCCCATGGGCCTTGCCGAGGTCTGTGAATATACTGACAGCATGAGTTCCTCCTCCATCGAAATTCGGCCTGAATTCAATGCGTCTGGTGTGTCGCTTTTGCTCAGAAGGCTGGCTCGTGATTTGCAGCCCTCTTGGTTGCACACCGAAGTGGCTTCACGCATGGTGCAGCGACTGCCCCTGATTCGCTTCCAGCCTCAACATCTGGTTCAATGGTGGGCCGGCTTAGGGGCATCTTCTGAACTGCTTGCCAAGGCTTATCCTCGTGCCCGCCAAACCTGGGTTGAACCCAGCCCTGAGTGGCTACATCGCAGCCAAGCTTTGCTGCCGGCATGGTGGCGTCGATGGCCATGGGCCGCCACTCAGCACCAGGTGGTTGCTGAATCCCATCTTCATGCCCTACCCAGTACACACCTGATCTGGGCCAACATGATGCTGCATTGGGTTGCGGATCCAAGCCGTTTGATGACATCTTGGCGCCAAATACTTGCGACGGATGGCTTTCTGATGTTTTCTTGCCTCGGGCCAGACACACTGCGCGAGCTTAGGGCTTTGTACGCCCTGAAAGGTTGGGGTGCTTCGCACCTTCCGTTTCTCGATATGCATGATTTGGGCGACATGCTTGTGCATGCAGGTTTTGCTGATCCCGTCATGGACCAAGAGTGTCTCAAGCTGACTTGGGCTGGGCCAGAGGCCGTCTTGTCAGACTTGCGTGCATGGGGGGCCAACCTTGGCATCAATCGATTCCAAGGCTTGCGTACCGCCGGCTGGCGTCGGCAACTCTGTCAGGGCCTACAAGAAATGATCCCGCCAGGCCAGGATCGAATTTCCATGAGCTTCGAAATTATTTATGGTCATGCTTTCAAGGCTGGGCCAGCAGCGCCAGTCGCACGCGAAACCCGCATTTCTCTGGGTGACATGAGGGCCATGGTTCAGCGATCAAAAGACATAAAATCGTCATGAGCCAGCATCTTTGAAAGGGCTTCTGATATTCCTTCAGCGGTGTGAGCTAAAATACTCAATCTTCTTTTCAGGGGCTTTTTCGGCTCGGCAAACCCAAAGGTTTGTTGGTGGCCTAAGGCGCCCCAATGTTCACAAGGTTTGACAGCATCGTATGGCAGTCTGTTGGGTTGTTCAACATCCTTTGCGATGCCAAGTAAATCAGCCTTGTGACGCATCCATCGTGAACTCGGGTGAGACAAAAGCAATGATCAAAATGGTAAATGCACTCCGGCGCAGCATGAGTCATGGTTTGCTCATGACAGCCTTGACTCTCTCATCTGGCTCGGTTTGGTCGGTTCAAGATTTGAAGGGGGGGCCAGCGGTCAATCAGCTTGATCTTCATCCTGCCGTCACCACCATTGCCCGCGAACAGCAGTGGCTTCACTATTTTATGTTGGTGGTTTGCTCTGTGATTTTTATCGGTGTCTTTGGAGTGATGTTTTACTCCATTCTCAAACATCGAAAATCCAAGGGGGCCCAAGCAGCCCATTTTCACGAAAGCACCACGGTAGAAATCATCTGGACGGTCATCCCCTTTTTGATCGTGATTGCCATGGCCTGGCCTGCCACCAAAGTGGTGGTTGCCATGAAAGACACCAGCTCAGCCGATCTCACCATCAAAGCCACTGGGATGCAGTGGAAATGGGGCTATGAATACCTGCGTGGTGAAGGTGAAGGTATTTCCTTCCTTTCAACCCTCGATCCCTCCCACCGTCAAATGTCAGACTCTGGCAAGCCTGATCAATCAACCGAAAATTACCTTTTGAAGGTTGATCAGCCCCTGGTGGTTCCTGAGGGTAAAAAAGTACGCATCATCACCACGGCCACCGACGTCATTCACGCCTGGATGGTTCCTGCCTTCGGTGTCAAACAAGATGCCATTCCTGGTTTCGTTCGTGACACCTGGTTTCGTGCAGAAGTCGCAGGTGACTATTATGGCCAATGCGCTGAGCTTTGCGGCAAAGAGCACGCCTACATGCCCATCCATGTCAAAGTACTCAAGCAAGATGACTATGCCGCCTGGGTGAGCGCCAAAAAAGAAGCATTGGGCATCAAGGATGCGGCCATCGGAGCGGCCACCGTTGCTCAAGCCGCCCCCCCGGAAGACATCAACAAGGTTTGGGCTCGATCCGACCTGATGGATCGGGGTCAGGCAGTTTACTCGCAAAATTGCGCGGCCTGCCATCAGGCCAGTGGCCAAGGCAGTGGCTCCATCAAACCCCTTGATGGTTCTGCCATTGTGCTGTCCCCCGACAAACTCAAGCAAATCAACGTCTTGCTCGCAGGCCAAAACAATGGCGCCATGCCTGCCTGGGCGCATCTCAGCAACACAGAAATTGCAGCGGTGATCACCTTCACCAAGAACAATTGGTCTAATAAAACTGGCCAAATCGTACAGCCTGCCGAAGTGGCTGCTGCACGCAAGTAAATTCAACCTTCAGCCCACAAGGAAACCCCATGAGTGCAGTGTTGGACCATCATTACAGTCATGGCCACGACCACGCCCACGATCATCCCCATGGTTGGAGGCGTTGGCTGTTGGCTACCAATCATAAAGACATTGGAACCCTTTATCTTTTATTTTCCTTCGCGATGTTGATGGTAGGGGGGGTGCTGGCGCTCCTGATTCGTGCTGAGTTGTTCCAACCTGGCTTGCAATTCGTCAATCCTCAGCTTTTCAATCAGCTCACCACCATGCACGGGCTGATCATGGTTTTCGGCGCCATCATGCCGGCTTTTGTCGGTTTTGCCAACTGGATGATTCCGCTGCAAATTGGTGCCTCTGACATGGCCTTTGCCCGCATGAATAACTTCAGCTTCTGGCTGATGATTCCTGCGGCCATCATTCTGGTGTCTTCGTTCTTCATGCCGGGAGGAGCTCCTGCGGCCGGCTGGACGCTCTATGCTCCCTTGACCCTGCAAATGGGCCCCTCCATGGATGCCGCCATTTTTGCTATGCACATTCTCGGGGCCAGCTCTATCATGGGCTCGATCAATATCATCGTCACTATTTTGAATATGCGGGCCCCTGGAATGAGCCTCATGAAAATGCCCTTGTTCTGCTGGACTTGGCTCATTACCGCTTATTTGTTGATTGCTGTGATGCCAGTGCTTGCCGGCGCGATCACCATGACCCTTACAGACCGCCACTTTGGCACCAGTTTTTTTAACCCTGCCGGTGGTGGAGACCCTGTGATGTACCAGCATATTTTCTGGTTCTTTGGGCACCCTGAGGTCTACATCATGATTTTGCCGGCTTTTGGCATTGTGAGTGCCATTATTCCGGCTTTTGCTCGCAAGCCTTTGTTTGGTTATGCTTCGATGGTTTATGCCACGGCTTCCATTGCCATTTTGAGCTTTATCGTGTGGGCGCACCATATGTTTACCACCGGCATGCCGGTCAC
>JBEIRS010000021.1:0-10731 GCA_040375795.1 Methylibium sp. | reverse complement strand
TCATCAAAATTTTTTCTGTAGCCAGTGTGGCTTTGCTTCCCCCGACCTTGATTGCCAGTGTCTATGGCATGAATTTTGCCTACATGCCTGAGCTTCAATGGCGATTTGGTTATGGCTTTGCCGTTGCTTTGATGGTTGGCTCCGTCGCTGCCCCGTTTCTTTACTTTCATCGCAAGGGTTGGTTGCGGTAAATAGACTTTGGTCAACCTGAAAATTCAGGTCAATTTGACCATCAGCCACCTTGCATTCCCGGTTTTATGGATCTAAAGGATTTTTTGGAGAGAGCTCCCAATGATAAAAGCCCGTTTATTTTAAAATCGCCAGTCGTTCTTTCCCGGCTTGTGCGGCCTCTGAATTCGGATAAGCCTTGATGAGATCTTCAAGTGTTCGTTTAGCGGCTTTAAGGTCTTTCATTTCGGCTTGGCAGTTGGCAATGGCTAACATGGATTCAGGGGCGCGGCTGTGGTTGGGGGCTGTAGCCACCAGGGCTCGAAAAACAGTGATGGCCTCTTTGTAATCACGTTTACCATAAAACGCATTGCCAAGCCAAAACTTGGCAGTATCGCTATAGGCACTGGAAGGGTAGCGCCGCTGAAAAGCCGTCAATGCCAAGATGGCCCCATCGAAATCAGCCGTACGTAGCTGTGAAAGCGCCATGTCGTAGCTGCGCTTTTCTTCTTGATCCACGGAGGCTTCCTTGCCTTCGATCAAAACTTTTTGTGGCTCAAAACGGCGTAAGCGCTCTTCCACAGATTGAGAAACATCTTTTTGGCGCCGTTGAATTTCAGCGATATCACGGACAATCTGTTCTTGGTCGCCTTGTTGGCGCGCCAGGTCAGAACGTATGAGATCAAGCTGATGATTGAGGTCAAGGAGAATGCGGCGCAATTGAACCAACTCGTCCTGCATTCTCGTATTGAGATCAGCCTGTTTCAGGCGATGCTCTTCATTGGCTTCATCAAGTTGCTTGCGTAAGTCTAAGATCGCCTGCCGAGCTTCTTTATCGTCAAAAAGTCCGGCTTGAGCAACCCAAGGCCAAGCCGCGGCTGAAGCGCAAAAAAACATTACAAACCATCGGTGAGAGAACTTCATCAATAAGCCTTTCTTGGTACATTCATTTTGATGCACCAAAAACACTGCTTTCGGTTTTAGCAGAAGAGTTTTTCAGCCATTTAAGCCGATGAGCAGTGTTGACTTTGTCGTTAAACTTATTGCCTCGGGTTTAATTCGGCCCGGCGATTTTGAGCCCACACAGATTCACCCGAGCCTACAACTGCAGGTCGTTCCTTGCCGAAGCTGACAATCTCCAATTGCTTTGAGGATGCCCCCAAAACCGTCAAAGAGCGAGCCACGGCTTCAGCACGTTTTTGGCCCAAAGCCAAGTTATATTCGCGGCCGCCTCGCTCATCGGCATGACCCTCAACAGCCAAGCGACGATTGCGGTCAGAGGAAAGAGCTTTGGCATTGACCTCAACCACCTGCAAAAACTCATTTTTGACAACGAAGCTGTCAAAGTCAAAATAAATCACGCGGGGCATTTTCCCTTCTGGCTTGGCAGGAGGAATTTTTCCAGGATTATCCGATGTGTTCACCGGAGTGACACTGCTTGGGTTGCCCTGATTAGCAACGGGTTCAGGCTTTTTTTCAACCACAGGTGGTTTATTTGACTCTGAGGTTTGAAGGGGTGTTGATGAACAAGCTGAAATCAAGAGAGGTAGCAGAGCTACAGCCCATAGGGAACCGGATGAGATTGAGGATAAAAAATTAGGTTTCATAAGTGCTCCTGATTGGAATAGATGAATCATCGTTTTTCAACGAATAGAAGGGCCCCACGAAGGTTCTCGGACCTCTGAGTGGTTTGACAACAAAGGAAACTTGAATTTTCCATCAAGAGTGGTGGTCATGAGGAGATCTCTCCCGCGATCACGAGTGACATAAAGAATTAATTGGCCATTGGGTGAAAAGCTGGGGCTCTCATCGTCATCGGTTTCTGTGAAGGCCTGAGTTGCGCCTGTGTTGAGGTTCATGAGGTGAAGGCGAAAGGCTGCACCAATTCGTGAAATATAAGCCAAATTTTGGCCATTTGGGCTGATAGCGGGGCTGATGTTGTAAGAACCTTCAAATGTCACCCTCTCCACCGGGCCACCATTAAAAGGCACGCGATAAATTTGGGGGCCACCGCCACGGTCACTGACAAAATAAACGGTTTGACCATCGGGAGAGAAGATGGCTTCAGTATCAATGGCTGTGCTTGTGGTCAGACGGCGCAGGTTTTGGCCATTTCGACTGATGACGAACAATTGCGAACCACCATCACGCGATAGCGTGACCACCAACCATTCACCATCTGGAGACCATGCTGGTGCGCTGTTGGTGCCTGGAAAATCAGCCACAATGCGGCGTTTTCCAGTAAGAATTTCTTGAATATAAACCACTGCCTTTTGTTTTTCAAAAGACACATAAGCCAGCTCACGCCCATCAGGAGACCAAGCCGGTGAAATGATGGACTCGTTGCTTTTCAAGGCAGAACGCGCATTTTCACCGTCTGAGTCAGCAACCCACAGCGTGTATTGACGAGCGTTTCGGCTCACGAAGGCGATGCGGGTGGAGAAGGCCCCTTTTTCACCGGTAAATTGCTCAAAAATAGCGTCGGCAATTCGGTGTGCTGCAAGGCGAAAGTCAGGGGACAGCACGGAACTCACTCCAGTGAGTTCCGTGCCTTTCACCACATCCCAGATTTTATAGCGGACGTCGAATCGGCCATCGGCCAAGCGGTTCACAGTGCCCCCGACGAGGGCATCAGTGGCGCGAGATCGCCAATCCTGGAAGTTGACGGTCGCGGTTTCATCCACGACGGTGTCTGTTGGAATGAGACGAAACACACCGCTGCGCTCTAAATCAGCGCGAACAATCTCAGCAATCGATTGATAAAGGCGATCCTCACCACGGAACTGTCCAATGGCAATCGGCAGCTGCGTGGCACCCACACCGCGAATATCCACTTGAAATGAATCGGATGCGTGGCTCAGGGATGAAAAAAAAACACCCAATACGAGAAGGAAGAGCCATCGAGAAAGAAATGTACGTAGAGAAGAGCGGGACATAAAACGAAAATTCAAGCCATAAAGTTGGCATCATAAGGAAAATTTTTGACAAGATGACCTGATGCCTTACTGGGAAGGAGGCTCTGAGCCGGTAGAGTTCGGCACACTGGAACTGATTTGGCTTGTGATGCCCAAAGCCGGATAAAATTTTGCACCCAGTGAATTTATCACTGCCTATGCTAGGCAGGATTTATTAAAATTTAAATTCTCGCAATTGAAATCCATGATGAAAACTTTTCAAGTGACCAGGTTTCCTCGTCAAGCCAACATCGCATTGCTGGGTATTTTGTCTCTTTCAATCGTTGGATGCGGTGGCGGTGACACGTCACAAGTGTCCACATCACAAAATTACACGGCGAAATTCACACCCGCCATGCTTTCGGGCAGCATCACTGTCAGTGGCAATGCACAGCCGTGGAGCACGGTTGTTACATTTGACCGCACTTTGACGGGCACAGTCAATCTTGGAATTGTGGATTCAACGGGTTTGATTCCCCCGTCGTCGGTTACGGTGACCCCACAGGGCGGGGCTTCTTATAAGGTTTCGATGAACACATCCGTCTTGCTGGGTGCGGGCAATTACAGCGGCAATTTGCAGCTTCGCGCCTGCCGAGATGCAGTAGAAACCTGCGCCCAGCCTTTGCCAGGTTCTCCGTGGCCATTGCCTTATTCCCTCAGTGCATTGCCTTCTTTAGCCTCGGCACAAAACCAGTGCACCTCCCTGGATGCGCAAAAAACCTGGGTGCGATCTTATGTGAATGATGCTTACCTTTGGTATCGTGATGTACCGGCGGTCAACCCTATGAATTTCAGTACGCCAATAGATTTTTTCAATGCTTTGCCTGTCAGAACGCTCACGCCTTCAGGCAACCCTCGTGATCAGTTCAGCTTTGCCGTTGACAGTGCGACATGGAATGCAGACATCAATGAAGGGCAATCGATCGGATATGGCATGCAAACATCACAGGGTAGCGATGGAGTGGTTCGTGTTCTCTATGTCGAATCAGGTTCCCCCGCAGCCACCGCAGGAGTAAGCCGGGGCGATGCCATCTTGAAACTGGATGGACAGCCGCTTGCTTCTATCGTTCCGCAAGCTTTGTTGGAGGCATTGTTTCCTTCCAAGACAGGCCAAGTCCGCAGCTTCACGGTTCGTTCTGTCTCTGGCCTGGAACGTACGTTTTCTATGACTTCGGCCCTGGTGACTACCTCACCAGTGCTGTCGACTCAAGTCTTGAATGTGGGGGGGGCGAAAATTGGGTACATTGTGTTTAATGGCTTTACGCTGCCAGCCCAAGACCAGCTCATTTCTGCGTTTAATACCCTGAGCAGTGCCAAGGTGGATGATTTGGTGCTCGACCTGCGTTATAACGGGGGCGGTTTTGTTTTTATTGCTGCTCAGTTAAGCTACATGATTGCTGGTTCGACGACCAATGGCAAGGTGTTTTCGAGCAGCCGATTTAACGAGAAGCGGGTCACTGATATGCAGAATAAAAACAACGAGATGAATTTCTTCTCATTCCGTTATGACCCAATGACAGGCAACGAAACTAACACCAAGTTGCCTACTTTGGGCTTAAAACGTGTTTTTGTTTTGACCACCAATGGCACCTGTTCTGCCAGTGAATCAGTGATTAATGGGCTGCGAGGAATTGATTTTGAAGTCATTACTGTGGGCTCGACCACTTGCGGCAAACCCTATGGATTCACGGGCAAGGAAAACTGCGGCATCACTTACTTTCCGATTGAGGAGCAGAGCTACAACGCCAAAGGCTTTGGTGACTATGCCGATGGGTTTGCCGCCAATTGCACTGTGCTTGATGATCTGAGTTACCCTCTGGGCAACCCCAGTGAGGGGATGCTCTCTGCTGCTTTGTCGCGTCGGGCGACTGGCCAGTGCCCAGTCAGCTCTTTGAGCGCATCCAGCCAGGCTGCTGGAACGGCTTTGTTTGAAAGTCGATTGTTACGTCGCCCCTTGCTTGAGAATATGTATCATAAACCTTGAGTTAACCAGCAAATTTTGCTGGGCGGTGATCAGCGCAGTACCGCAGCAGCCAATAACTGCTGGCTGTAGGGGTGCTGTGGGGCTTGCCAGAGCTGCCTGGTCGGGCCTTGCTCTACCACCCGGCCCCCTTGCATCACAATGACGTCATCGGCCATGAATCGAATCACAGCGAGGTCATGGCTGATGAAGAGGTAGGCCAGGCCGAACTCGGCTTGCAAGTCTTTGAGCAAATTGAGCACCTGGGCCTGTACGGAAATATCAAGGGCACTGACGGCTTCGTCCAAGAGTAATACCTCGGGCTGCAAGGTCAGGCAGCGGGCAATGGCGATGCGCTGGCGTTGGCCGCCTGAAAATTCATGAGGGTATTTGGGCAAGGCCATTTCATCCAGGCCGACTTTTCTCAGCAATATGGCTGCACGCACCTCGCGGTCGACATCATGCTGGCCAATGCGGTGAATTTGTTGCGGCTCAAGCAGGGTCTGGCGGATGGTTCGTCGGGGGTTCAAACTGGCATAGGGGTTTTGAAAAACGACCTGAATGTGTCGCCGAAGGGGTCTGAGGGCTTCAGGGCCCAGTGTACGCAAATCTTGGCCTTTGAAAAGAATCTGCCCATGGTATGGGGGGGTGCTGCGAGCTTGTAAGCGTAGCAGCGTCATACCCAAGGTGGTTTTACCTGAACCTGACTCTCCGACCACACCCAGAGTTTTCCCTCTGCAAAGCTGAAAATTCACTGATTCATTGGGCTGTGAGCCGCCCAGGGCGTGAAAAGGACGCCGTCCCCACAGCCCTCTATTCAGCCAGTAGTGTTGGCGCAAGTTGCGGGCTTCAAGAACCACAGGAGCAGCTAATTGATCGGGAGACGGAGGGTTCGGTGCCACAGGAGGAGGGGAACTCTCCAGTGTTGGCAGCCGCGGTGCCAGGTCGAGCAAGGAGCTTCGGCAGGCCCACAGGGCCCGGGTATAGGCATCTTCGGGGGCCAGCAACACCTGAGTGACTGAGCCTTGCTCACGGATGATACCTTGGCGCATCACGACCACCCGATCGGCCACTTCCCGCACAACCCCGAGATCGTGACTAATGAACAGCATGCTCATGCGGTGACGCTCTTTGAGTGAAGCCAGCAGGCTCAGAATTTGCCGTTGTACCGTGACGTCAAGTGCTGTGGTAGGCTCATCGGCAATCAGTAATTGAGGCTGACAGGCCATGGCCATGGCGATCATGACCCTTTGCTGTTGCCCGCCCGAGAGCTGATGCGGATAGGCAGATAAGCGTCGCCGGGGTTCAGGTAGTTGGACTTCGGCCAACAAGGCTTCAGCCTGGCTGAGAGCTTGGCGACGGCTCAAGCCTTGATGAGACCTTAAGGGCTCTGTCAACTGTTCTCCAATACTGAGCACCGGATTGAGCGAGCTCATGGGGTCTTGAAACACACAGGCGATGTCTTTGCCCCTCAAGGCTCGGAGTTCAGCAGGAGGGGCTGTAATTAAATCACGGCCCCTAAACTCGATACGACCCTGACGCGTGGCGTTGTCTGGAAGTAAATTGACGATTGACATGGCTGTCAGGCTTTTTCCTGAGCCTGATTCACCCACAAGCGCCACAGTGGTGTTTGAATCAAGTGACAAGCTCACGCCTTGCTCACCCCCAAGTGCTTGCAAGGAGGTGGCCTTTGAAGGCGCCGCTGCACATTCAAGGCGAAAAAACACCTTGAGGTTTTGGATAGATAGCAAAGCACCTGAAGTTTCGGAAGAAAAGGCCTTCATGCAACACCTCGGAGTTTGGGGTCGAGGGCATCGCGCAAGCCATCCGTCACAAAGGAAAATGCCGTCACGAAGGTGGCCATCATGATGGTGGCCGCAGCCAGTTGCCACCAGTAACCCAAAATCAATTCGCTTTGGGACTCTGCGAGCATGCTGCCCCAACTGACCTGGTCTACGCTGACACCCAAGCCTAGGTAGGATAAAATGACTTCAGCCTTGATAAAACCGACCACATGCACCGACAATTGCACCAGGACTACATGGCTGACATTGGGTAAAATATGCCGAAACATGCGGGCGAGGTGGCTTGCGCCCATCGCCTCGGCAGCGCGAACATAATCACGCACAGCATGTTTTTTGAATTCGGCGCGGATCAGGCGGTAAATGCCTGGCCACCCCACCAAGCCAAAAATCAGGGTGAGCGAAACCACTCCCTTGGAAATTGGGCTTTGGGGGTGGCTTAGCAAGGCTGCAAAGGCAAACACCAGCAAAATACCTGGGATGGATGTAAACACGTTATAAACCCATTCCAAGAGATCATCAAGCCAACCGCCCACAAAGCCGGCAAAAGCCCCCAAGGCCGTTCCGATCAGGGTCACGAGGAGGGCGGCCACGACCCCCACAGTGATCGATACCTCGGCCCCTTTGATCGCTTTGGCGAGTACATCACGCCCCAGCCGATCCCCTCCCCAAGGCAGGGTAAGCCCTAGATTCACCTGCTCAGTTTGAATGGCTGCTGCGCCTTGCTGCCATTTTTTATAAAAGGGGGCCAAGGGGTCGATGGCGGAAAGATCAAGGGCCGGGCCCATGGGGCGCAAAAAACCACTTTGGCTTGCCTCGGCAGGGCGGGGCCCAAGCCAATGGGGGGGGGCATTAGAAACGCCGACTTGCTGCTGCCAGTCATGGGCCACCCAGCCCAAGCCAGAGGCCATGGCCAAGGCCATAAAAAACAGCACCACGGCCAATGCTACCCGGTGCACCCAGGAGGCGGAAAAGCGCCGCCAGGCCATGCCCCAAATGCCCAAAGAGGGCACTGAAATTTTCATGACAAACTCACCCGTGGGTCAGCCCAGGTATAGAGTACGTCGGTCAATAGATTGACCATCATGGTGATGACTGCCACATAAATGGTCACTGCCTGAATGACGGGGTAGTCACTGCGGGTGACAGCCAACAAGACCTCACGGCCTAGACCGGGTATTGAAAAAAAACTCTCGATCAAAAATGAACCCACGAAAATTCCGGGCAGAGCGACCGAAAGATTGGTCAAAATGGGAATGCGAGCATTGGGTAAAACATGCCGCCACAAAACCTGGAATTCACTCAGGCCCTTGGCGCGGGCCGTTCGTACATGATCGCTTTGAATTTCATCCAGGAAAAAAGTTCGGTACAAGCGAGTTTGAGGGGCGACCCCAACCAATGTCACCAGGAGCACAGGCAAAGGGGCATAGACGGATAAATTTGTCCACATGCTGTGACTCCAACCTTGCACCGGGAACCAGCCGAGCTTGAAAGCAAACAGATACTGGCCCACAATCACGTACACTAATAAAGAAATAGAAACCGCCAGGGTGCAGGCCAACATGATCGAGCGATCGGCCCAAGAACCACGCCGGTAAGCGACCCATAAGGCCAGAGGAATGGCCAGCAAGGTATCAAAAAGCAAAATTGGCAGCATCACGGTCAGGGTGGCGGGCAGGCGGCTGGCAAACAAATGGGCGATGCTTTCATTGGTGGCCCAGCTGCGGCCCCAGTCTCCAGTGATGATTTGCTTGATAAAAATCCAAAGCTGAAACCATAGCGGCTCATCAAGGCCTAATTGCTGTCGAATGGCCTGCACCTGCTCAGGCGTGGCATTGAGGCCGGCCAAAACCTCGGCAGGGTCACCACCAAACCATTTGAACAAAAAAAACACGAGGACGACAACCCCTAAAAGGGTAGGGATCATCTGCCACAGTCTGCGCAGCAGGTAAGCAGCCATCGAGTGTGCAAGGCTCCGGGGGAGTGAGAAAAATACAAAGGGGTCAGGGGATGATGTGTTGACGGTTTCTGAGAGTATCTCATGTCAAAGGTGATTCTGGCACTTGAAGCCATGAGCTGAAACCATCTGGATGAAGCTTATCGTGGCCTGACGTGATTCTCAGAAAATTTAGGCATATAAATCCAGCCCCCCCAAACGTCCTGAAATGATCCGTGAATGAATCACTTGACTGGATGGCAAGGCCCCTGTTTGACTGGATGGGTGGGTTGCTGGGCTTTTTTGTTGAAATCCCTCTTTTGCGTGTTGAGATCCAGATTGGCCTTGTGAAACATCTCCCCCCGCAAAATTCAAGCCGGCATTTTGTAGGGCATGGGTGAGTTCATTCCAGCCAGACTCTAAAAGGGTTTTGGTGACTGGAGAATCAACTGAAAATTCAACTCGTGCCTGGGTTCCATCCAGAACAATATGAACTGAAACAGGCCCCAATTCCGCAGGATGAAGCTGGAGCGTGGCCTCTTGAATGCCCTCTTGAGCCAGGATGGTCAGCTGCGTGGCCAACGCTTCTCGAAATTCAGGGGTATGCGCCGAAACATGGATGGGGACGGTTGGCGTGGGCAGCTCTGTGCGGGGGCTGTTGATCGGGTTCAAAATGGAGGGCAATCCAGAGAGGCTTCCCAGATCGGCATTGTCTGGCATCAGTGGCTTGCGTTGGGTGCCTGCGGTGTGACCTTTTGCCTCGAGTGTGTTGAGTAAATCCAGTGAATGCGCAGAAACTTGGTTTGAAGGGGGCTTTTGTGCAGTCCAGGTTGACAGCTCAGCCGTGGATCGTTCGGTCTTGAAGGTTTGCTCGGTACGAACACTTTGATACCAGGGCGCTGATTTATCTTCAGCAAGGTCGACAGATTGATGTTTTTTAAGTGCATGTGCAAAACTTGGTTTGTAAGCACCTTCCGGGAAAAATTCTTGAATCTTGCTGTATGTCAGTTTGCCTTTGGAAGGCTGCGACATTTGGGTTCCTGAGGGCAGGGAGCCTTCAAGAGGGTTGAGGGATGATCGGGAGGCTGAATGGAGTGTCTGTGACCCCGCTGTCATCTTGGATGCTGGAAAATCTGGTAAATCAGGGGTTTGATCATTTGGGGAATCGGGGGAAATTTTTGACTGTGGTGTCAGATGAGATGCAATGTCAATGAAATCATTTAGACCTATTTGACCCTGATCTTCCTCTTGCTTTTTTTCTTTGTTTTCAGCCTCCAGTACAGCGTTGTAGGGCAAGCCAGACATACTGGAAAACGACGAAGCAAGGGAAGGGTTCAGGCGCTGCAGTGGCTTTGTTGAAAATGTGAGTTTTTGATTATTGTGTTGATTTTGAAATGCTGGAAAATCTGGCAAATCAGGGGTTTGATTATTTAGGGAAGCGGGGGAGATTTTTGACTGTGGTGTTAGATGAGATGCAATCTTAATGAAATCATTTAAACCTATTTGACCCTGATCTTCCTCTTGCTTTTTTTCTTTGTTTTCAGCCTCCAGTACAGCGTTGTGGGGCAAGCCAGACATACTGGAAGGCAACGAAGCAAGGGAAGAGTTCAGGCGCTGCACTGGCTGTGTTGAAAATGTGAGTTTTTGATCATTATGTTGATTTTGAAAGACTTTTGAAAAAGGAGTTTCAGCGGTTTCTGATGTTGTTACCGTGCTTGAATTCTGAGCTTGGGAATGATTTTGATGTCCTTGCCAAACAGGGTTGATAGCGCCAAAACTCATGTTATGCCCCTTGAATTCATGGAGTTGAGAGGATTTGTTTGTGCCATTGGCAGGCTTCGAGCTGCGATTTCATCCGTGATTTTTTGTTCTTGCCGTTCCACCTGTCTCGCATATTCATTCATTTTGCGT
>JBEIRS010000340.1:0-1514 GCA_040375795.1 Methylibium sp. | reverse complement strand
TACCTGGGTCTGGCCGTGGCTGGCTTTCCGAATCTCTTCATGGTGACCGGGCCAGGCAGCCCGTCGGTGCTCAGCAATATGGTGGTCTCCATCGAGCAGCACGTTGAATGGATCTCGGAGTGCATCGGGTGGATGCGCACGCATGGCAAGCAGCGCATCGAGGCACGCACCGATGCTCAGGAACACTGGGTGACCCACGTCAATGAAGTGGCCGATGCCACGCTCTTTGCCAAGGCCAACTCCTGGTACACCGGCGCCAATGTGCCCGGCAAGCCGCGCGTTTTTATGCCCTATCTGGGCGGAGTGGCGGCGTATGGAGAAAAATGCGCAGCCGTGGCGCAAGGCGGGTATACCGGTTTCATGCTCGACGCGGCCGCTGGCTGATCACAGGCGGTCTGACGCGGGTACGAGGGGCGGGGCGCCGGGCAGGGGTGCCCGGGCCAATTGTCCTGGTGCCGGGCGCCGTGAACGGTCAGGGCCGAACACGGCACGCCCGACGGGCGCAGCGCTTGATCAGGCCGGCGTGAACATCGGCAGCATGTTGCCGTCGTCGGTGGGCTTGAAGACCACTTTCACGCGCTGACCGATCTTCAACGTGTCCAGATCGCAGTTCGTGATGTTGGTGAGCATGGTCACGCCCTCGTCTAGGGTCACGTAGGCCATGGCGAAGGGGATGGGCCCGGCTCGCCGCGTGACCGTGACGCTGTAGATCTCGCCTGTGCCTTTGGAAGATTCCCATTCGGTGTCGCCAAAGCAGAACGGGCAGACCGGGCGGGGATACCAGTTGGGCTTCTTGCACGCAGTGCAGCGGCGAATTTTCAGCACGCCTTGCTTGGCGGCCTCCCAGAATGGTGTGGTTGAGGCATCGGTAATCGATGCGCCCAGGGGTCGGTCCTGGCTCATGGTGCTCATATTCATGCCCTCTCGAGGATGACGGTGCCCGAGCCGTGGCGCGAGCCCAGCAGCCCGCCAATGCCTGTGGCCAGCGCCAGCGTGCAGTTGGGGACCTGTACCTTCGGATGCGCTTCGCCACGCAACTGGCGCACGGCTTCGATCACTTTGGTGATGCCGCCGCGGTTGGCCGGGTGGTTGTTGCACAGGCCACCGCCGTCGGTGTTGAAGGGCAGCTTGCCGGTGCCGGAAATCAGGTTGCCGTCGGCGACGAACTTGCCGCCCTGGCCTTTCGCGCAAAAGCCCAGGTCTTCAAGCTGCATCAGCACCGTGATGGTGAAGCTGTCATAAATTGAGGCGTACTGGATGTCCGAGGGCTTGACGCCCGCTTCTTCGAACGCTTTGGGGCCAGACAGCGCCGCCGCCGACCAGGTGAGATCCACTTCCCCACCCAGCTGGCCCATGAGGCCTTCGCCTGACCCGAGCAGGTTCACGATGGGGCGCTTGAGGGACTTCGCAATTTCGGGGCGCGCCACGATCAGCGCACCGCCGCCATCACTCACCACGCAGCAGTCCATCTTGTGCAGCGGGTCGGAAATCATCTGTGAGTCGAGCACGTCCTG
>JBEIRS010000061.1:0-6915 GCA_040375795.1 Methylibium sp. | reverse complement strand
GAATGCTTCTCTCATAGGCTCTGCCCTGGATGCCTATTGTGCTTTGTCTGGCCCTGCGGCTGAATTTTTTCAAAATACCTGCAACCGCCTGGGTTGGTCAGGGCGAAGTTACCAGCGTGTGCTACGAATGGCCCGAACCATCGCTGACTTGCATGATGAGCCCGCCATTTTGATCGAACACCTGGCCGAAGCCATTCAATATCGCAGAGTCCTCAAAGCCAATCAAGGAGCCTCCTTGACAGGGCAAGGTAAACGCGCTTGAATTTTTTGCCTGATTCATCTGATCTATAAAATTGCATCGCAGGCACACTATCCAATCGGCGCTGACTACAGGATGCTCATTGGCCCTACAATGAAAAAATGACTGTAAATTTTTTCAGCTTACCCATGAGGCTTGCAAATCAAACGAGAATTCCCGATAATTTCGCTAGGAAAATCAATCACGTGAAAAAATCAAATTCAAAATTTCACACGCTTTTTATTTAACAGGAGGTTTCATGAACCAAAATATTGAATCTTTCTCCTCTGCCTATTCAGGCTATGGTACCTCAGTGGAGCAGCGTCATCGGGTGTTGCGAAACACCTATGCCTTGCTTGCTCTCTCCATGATCCCTACCGTTCTCGGGGCTTGGCTCGGTTTAGCCAGCGGAATTGTTCTAAGCCTACACCCTGTAGTGAGTATGATCATTTTTCTGGCGGGTGCATTTGGGCTGATGTTTGCCATTGAGAAAACAAAAAATTCGGCAGCAGGGGTTTATTGGCTTTTAGGCTTCACCTTCTTCATGGGGGTGATGCTGTCTCGGTTGCTGGCCATGACGCTGCTGAAACAAAACGGCGCCACTTTGATCATGCTGGCGTTTTCAGGCACGGGCTTGATTTTCTTCGGTATGGCCGCCTTGAGCAGCATCATTAAGCGAGACCTGTCCGGCATGGGTAAGTTTTTATTTGTTGGAGCCGTCATGCTGATGATGGCCTCGATTGCAAATATATTTTTGCAATCTACGGCCTTGTTTGCTGCTTTGAGCGCATTGGCAATCGGGATTTTTTCAGCCTTTATTTTATATGACCTGAAAAACATCCGCGATGGGGCTGAAACCAATTATATTTCAGCCACTTTGGGTGTCTATCTTAGTCTTTATAACATTTTTCAATCTTTGCTGTCGCTGTTAACGGGCTTCGGTGGTAGCCAAGACTAAATCGACTGATCATTAAGTTTCAGCAGATCACCACATGCGCAAGAATCGCCAAACTTGATCCTGTTTCTTAATGACAGTTTAAATTTCCATCTCCTGGGATGCCACAATGATCTACCCCGTACCTCTTTCTTCCGCCTGGTTCTGAGGTTTCATGGTGGGTAACCCCCAGGATGGATTGGCGCCCCGCACGCAAGGCGCCAATCCCCACACCAAGATCTTTGGCTGCTCGAATGCAGCAAGACTGATGCAATTAGACACTGGCATCACAGCAGTTCATGAGCCAACTCAATACACGTGCCCCAGTTGATTCAAAATAGTCGGGTTTTCCAGGGTGCTGGTGTCTTGAGTAATCACATCTCCCTTGGCCACAGTGCGCAAAAGCCGGCGCATGATTTTCCAGAACGTGTCTTTGGCAGGTTGTCGGCAAAACGAATATCCTTGGGCTTGGCAATTGGGCCAATCTCATGAGCAACCCACGCTCTGAGCTTTTGCGCCAAGGCCCGGATTTCGGCTTCAGCGTTCGGCCCGGTCGGAAGACTGCATTTAAGAACCACAAAAGCACAAATAGCCTCCCCGGTGCTTTCGTCAGGGCGCCCCACCACAGCCGCCTCGGCCACAAATTCTGTGCAGGCCACCAAGGCGGATTCAATTTCGACAGTCCCCATACGGTGTCCTGACACATTAAGCACGTCGTCAAGCCGCCCAGTGATGGTGAAATAGCCTGTGTCAGGATCCTGAATGGCCCCGTCTCCCGCAAGGTAGCGCATTTGGCCTGGGCGCTGTAAATGTTCAGGAAAATAACTTTTTTTGAAACGTTCTGGATCTCCATACAGTGTGCGCACCATACTGGGCCAGGGTTTTTGAATCACCAGTTGGCCTGCTTGCCCCCAAGGCAAGGTGTCCCCATGCTCATCAACCACCGCCACGTCCAGACCTGGAAAGGGCAAAGTGCATGAGCCAGGATAGAGCGGGGTGGCTCCAGGCAACGGAGTGATGATATGCCCTCCAGTTTCGGTTTGCCAAAAAGTATCCACAATGGGACATCGACCACCCCCGACTTGTTCATGGTACCAATGCCATGCAGCAGGGTTGATAGGCTCGCCCACAGAGCCCAAAATTCTCAAACTACTCAAATCAGTCTGGCGTGGGTGGGTATGAGGGTTGGTTTCAGATGCCTTAATCAAAGCTCGAATAGCGGTTGGCGCGGTGTAAAAGATACTGACTTGATGGGCCTCGATGATTTTCCAGAATCGAGAGGCATCAGGGTACGTAGGGACCCCCTCAAAAACCACTTGAGTGGCTCCCACGGCCAAGGGACCATAGGCCACATAAGTATGGCCGGTGATCCACCCAATGTCTGCAGTGCACCAAAATACATCTTGGGGCTGCATATCAAAAGTCCATAAGCTCGTCAGTGCTGCGTGCAAAAGGTAGCCACCCGTCGAGTGTTGAACGCCTTTGGGTTTGCCCGTCGAGCCTGAGGTATAAAGCAAAAACAGAGGGTGTTCCGCCCCAACCCACTCAGGCTCGCACCACAGGCTTTGCTCCTTCATTAGATCATGCAGCCACAGGTCACGTGTGGCTTGCATAGGCACAGGGCTGCCTGTACGCTGGTACACAATCACTGACCGGACTGAAGCACATCCACCCAGATCCAGTGCTTCGTCCACAAGGGTTTTCAGGGGTAAATTTTTACCGCCCCGACATTGCTCATCTGCGGTGATGACCAAAACAGCACCGGCGTCCTCGATTCGATCCCGTAAACTTTTTGCTGAAAACCCGGCAAATACGACTGAGTGTGTGGCCCCAATTCGAGCACACGCCTGCATGGCAACCACGCCCTCAATGCTCATGGGCATATAAATCACCACCCGGTCACCCCGTTTGACCCCATGGAGCTTGAGCGCCTGGGCGAGTTGACAGGTCTGATTCAATAATTCTGAATAGGTGACTTGAGTCATTTGGCCATCATCTGCTTCAAAAATAAGGGCCACCTTGTGGCCCAAACCCCTTTCAATATGACGATCGAGGCAGTTGTATGAGGCATTGAGCTCTCCATCAGCAAACCAAGTGTAAAAGGGTGCATGACGATCATCCAGGCCCTGGCTGAATGGCTTGTGCCACGCCAGTAACTCACGCGCATGTCGTATCCAAAAGCCTTGATTGTCGGCCTCAGCTTCCTGACACAAGGCTTGGTAGGCATCCATGCCGGAAACACGAGCGGGTAGCTTGATGGATTCGGGAGGGGCTATATGTTTTGAATCGGTCTGCATGGAATATTTCCTTCATCGACGAAGTATTTTTCTGGTCTTGATTCATGGGCCGCCTGCTTAACAGGCACATTCATTCAAGGTTAAAATGGAAAGTTTGCGTGACAAATTACTGAGTACCCCTGATGTCCAAACCACTCCCCAAGGGCATGCCTGCATTGCCCCGCCTCATTTTTGCCAGCCGCTGGTTGCAGTTGCCTCTTTACTTGGGCTTGATTGTCGCCCAGGGTGTTTATGTCCTGCATTTTTGGGTTGAGCTGTTGCATTTGATTCAGGCTGCGATGGGAGACACTGATGGACTGAAACAATTAGTCACCAGCGTCGGCTACAAAAGCTCAGTCGAGGTGAAGTCTCTCAATGAAACTCTCATCATGCTTGTGGTGTTGGCCCTCATTGATGTGGTCATGATTTCCAATTTATTGATTATGGTCATTGTGGGGGGTTATGAAACTTTTGTGTCAAGAATGAACCTTGAAGATCACCCTGATCAGCCAGAATGGCTAAGCCATGTGAATGCTTCAGTACTGAAAGTCAAATTGGCAACGGCCATTATTGGAATCAGCTCCATTCATTTGCTTAAAACTTTTATCAATGCCGAGAATTACAGCGAAAAGGTGTTAATTTCGCAAACAGTTATTCACCTTGCTTTTCTTTTGTCTGCCATGGCCATTGCTTACACCGATCGACTCATGGCTGGCCCTGATCGCCAACATTAGCCCACCCTATAATAATACCCAAGTCCCTGAGTCAATAATGTTCCCAAAGGCTACAAGTCATGCCTGAGCTGCCTGAAGTGGAGGTCACCCGACAAAGTTTTGCGACGTTGATTGAGGGGGCTCAAGTCAGGGGTGCGCGACTGGGAAAACCACTCCGTTGGCCCTTGGGTTGCGCCATCGATTCTCTGTTTGGGTGTGAGGTCGGCCAAGTCATACGCCGAGGCAAGTATTTATGGCTTCCCCTTCGCTCGCCCCGCCCAGGTGCTTCAGGGGGGTTGCTGATTCATCTGGGCATGTCAGGATCGCTTTCCTTTGGGGCCAGCGCCCCCCCCGGCCCACATGATCATTTTGATTTAGCAACTTCTCATGGTCTATTACGGCTCACCGATCCTCGGCGCTTTGGGGCTGTGTTGTGGTCGGAAAACCTCGAAGTGAATCCTGCGGCCAAGCTACTCGGGCGCTTGGGCCTTGAGCCATTTGATTCACGCTTCAACGAAGACTATTTTTATCAGGCTCTTCGCGGGCGAAGGCAGGCCATCAAACAGGTGTTATTGGGTGGTGAGATCGTGGTCGGGGCAGGCAATATATACGCTTGTGAAGCATTGTTTGCGGCCAAAATTGACCCCCGACTGCCTGCTGAAAAAATCAGTCGGGCGCGCGCTGGGCAATTATGTCTTGCTATTCGTGATGTTTTGGCCCGAGCGATCGAATTGGGCGGCTCCAGCCTAAAAAATTTTCGCAATGCGCATGGCGCGCCCGGGGCTTTTCAATGGGAGGCCAAGGTTTACGGGCGCGAGGGCCAGCCCTGTCATGCCTGCGGCAAAAAAGTATGCCGAATTGTGCAAGGTCAAAGAGCCACCTTCTTTTGCCATCATTGCCAAAATCACTCATGATTGATGATTCTTGTATGGTCTGGCTCTATGCCATGATACTTGCAGGGCTGCCCGATTGCGTCCAAAATCACACCAAGTACGCTACAAGTGCTCAAGCAATGCCACCAAATTCATCCGGCAGGCTATGCTCAGCAGCTCTATGGGCTGCTATTCTCATGAAAGGGATATTTGTGCGCATTCCCGTCAAGCGTTCAATCGGCCGGAAAAGGCTGCTTATGTCCAGTGGCATCAGTCTTGCTATATTCGAGCGGCCTGGCGCTCCGGGTGCGGCGTTGCCAATCCGCGCGCTGTTGCCAGGCAGTGCTGTGGTTGGCCCCTTGCGCGCCGGGTGCCAGGCCGCTCTTGGTGCTAACGGAGACTGATGCAATGAGACACTAGATTCTTCACCATGAATTCCTTGACACCCCCCCCCGCTGACTCCAGTGCCGCTCTTTCCCCTTCCGCCACAGCAGGCCGTCCGAGCGTCATTCAATTGGTGTTTCGAGAAAAAAACGCACTTTATGCGGCTTATATGCCTTTTTTATTAGGCGGAGGTTTATTTATCCCCACGTCGCGTGAATATCGCTTGGGCGATAAAGTTTATTTATTGGTTTCCTTGCCTGACGACCCGCAACGCTATCCTGTCGCGGGTGAAGTAGCTTGGATCACGCCGGCCAATGCCTCGGCAGGGCGATCCCAAGGGGTTGGTGTGGTCTTCCCCGTAGACGATAAAACTCAAAATCTGCGTGCCAAAATTGAAACCATTCTGGGTGCTGTACTTTCACCCTTGTCCAGAAATTCTACTCAAACGCTTTAAGCTCAAACTGAATCAGTGTCCGATTGCATCAGTCTGCGTCAGCAGCGAGACACTGGCCTTCTTGCCTCAACCATGGCCGAGCTGTCGCTTCGCCTGCATCCATTCATTGATTGCATTCATGTTTGTTGATTCTCATTGCCACTTAAATTTCCCAGAATTGCACAGCCAGCTTGACCGCATTCGGGCCGAGATGCAGGCTGCAAGGGTCGAGCGTGCTCTTTGTATTGCCACCACCCTGGAAGCATTTGATCAAGTGCATGCACTAGCGATCGACCATGACAATTTTTGGGCCAGTGTGGGGGTTCATCCTGATCAAGAAAACGTCAGGGAGCCTTCTGTGGCTGAGCTCATTCGTTTGGCAGCCCTGCCCCGAGTGATTGCGATTGGTGAAACAGGCCTGGATTATTACCGGCTGGAAGGTCGCAGCCTGAATGAACTTGAATGGCAGCGTGAACGATTTCGCATTCATATCCAGGCAGCTCAATCTACAGATCTGCCATTGATTGTTCATACCCGACACGCTAGTGCAGATACTTTGGCTATTTTGCGTGAGGCTGGCCCATCGCATCAAGGCGTTTTTCATTGTTTCACTGAAACCCGTGAGGTTGCACAAGCCGCTCTTGATCTGGGCTTTTATATCTCATTTTCTGGCATTTTGACCTTTAAAAATGCGCAGCCGCTCAGAGATGTGGCCAGGTATGTTCCTCTGGATCGTTGCCTGATCGAAACAGACAGTCCTTATCTGGCACCGGTACCGCACCGCGGCAAAACCAATACTCCTGCTTGGCTTCCCTGTGTGGCTCAGGCTCTGGCCGATGTCAAAGGGATTGATTTGGCACAGGTTGCTGCCGCGACTACCCGAAATTTTGATACTTTATTTAAAAAAGGCTCTGGTGTAGCAGACGAACAGCCTGTCGAACGTGAGAGTCGTTGACTCCAAGACAGTCATGACAACATCATGGAAGTGTGGAAATCAGGCTTTTTAATCACCAAATAGCCTGATAATGGCGTTCTAATCTTTTTTGCGGCCTTGTTAGAGTCGGG
>JBEIRS010000192.1:0-3526 GCA_040375795.1 Methylibium sp. | reverse complement strand
CGCATTTTCTTGACGGTAGCACCTCATCATGTACCAACATATCAAAATTCCCGAGGGCGGCCAAAAAATCACGGTCAACCCTGATTTTTCTTTGAATGTTCCCAACAACCCGATCATTCCCTATATTGTGGGTGACGGCACGGGTGTTGATATTACTCCGGTCATGATAAAGGTGGTGGACGCCGCAGTGGCCAAAGCCTATGCAGGCAGCAAAAAAATTCACTGGATGGAAATTTACGCTGGTGAAAAATCAACCCAAATTTATGGCCCCGATGTCTGGTTGCCGGCTGAAACCCTTGAAGCCCTCAAAGAATACCTTGTTTCCATCAAGGGGCCCTTGACCACACCGGTCGGCGGTGGCATTCGTTCCCTCAACGTCGCATTACGCCAAGAGCTGGATCTTTATGTCTGTCTGCGACCCATTCAGTATTTTCAGGGTGTGCCTTCGCCGGTCAAAGAGCCCCATAAAACCGATATGGTGATTTTCCGCGAGAACTCGGAAGACATTTATGCGGGAATTGAGTTTGAGGCCCAAAGTGAGAAGGCCAAGAGACTCATTCAAATTCTTCAAGATGAATTTGGCGTTAAAAAAATCCGCTTCCCCGCCACTTCAGGGATTGGTGTCAAGCCCGTATCTCAAGAGGGCACAGAGCGGCTTGTTCGTAAGGCCATTCAGTATGCGATTGACAATGACAAGTCCAGCGTGACTCTCGTTCACAAAGGCAATATCATGAAGTATACCGAAGGTGGTTTTCGTGACTGGGGTTATGCCTTGGCTCAGAAAGAGTTTGGTGCGCAACCGATCGATGGCGGCCCCTGGTGTAAATTCAAAAATCCAAAAACCGGGCATGAGATCATCATCAAAGACTCTATTGCCGATGCCTTTTTACAGCAAATTTTGCTGCGTCCGGCAGAGTACTCTGTGATTGCCACGCTCAATCTCAATGGTGACTATATCTCTGATGCTCTTGCCGCCCAGGTCGGGGGTATTGGCATTGCACCTGGGGCCAACTTGTCTGACTCGATTGCAATGTTCGAAGCGACTCACGGCACTGCCCCGAAGTACGCTGGCAAAGATTATGTGAACCCTGGCTCAGAAATTCTTTCGGCTGAAATGATGCTGCGCCATATGGGCTGGACTCTGGCGGCTGACTTGATCATCAGATCCATGGAAAAATCTATTTTGTCAAAGAAGGTGACTTATGATTTTGCCCGATTGATGGATGGTGCCACCCAGGTCTCTTGTTCCGGCTTTGGCCAAGTGATGATTGAAAATATGTGATTTTTACTCAGGGATGCAGGTCTGTTGCATCAAAAAAAATCAATCCGGGGTTTGATGTGGCCCCGGTTTTTTTTATGCTGCTGGCAAGTCTTCATTTTCTTGCAAATCTGCCAAAGCCATGGAAAGCTCTAATTCCATATGCTTGAATAACTCTTTGAATGCCTCACTCTCGAGGTTGTCGGCCATTTTTTCAAGTTCTGCACACATCTTGAAAACTTTTCCTTGCGGCCAAAAGTAAGCCACACTTCCCTTGAGGCTATGAACTTTCATGGCGGTACTTGGCCAATCATTTTTGGCAACCAAGTCTTCAATTTCCCGTATCAATTGCGGGCTTTGAATCAAAAATACCTTGATCAATTGCTCGCGCCGAGACTTCGTGCGCTTTTCAATTTCCGGGGCTGACCGGGCTGGCATGGATCGGCTTACCGGCTTCGGTTTGGTGGCTTGTGAGGAACTCTCTCTCTTTTGCTCAATCACAGATTGCAAGGCTTGGTGCAGCAGGTTTTCATCGACTGGTTTTGAGAGAAACTGATCCAGCCCAGCAACCATGAATTCTTCACGCTCATGGCTTCCTGCATTGGCGGTGAGGCCAAAAATTGGTATTTTAGGGTTAGGAATAGGCACATCATTCCATTTTCCGCTGCGGATATATTGGGTGGCTTCTAAGCCATCCATGATGGGCATGCGTGCATCCATCAGTACCAAATCAAACGGCCCGTCCGTGGTCAAAAGTTGCAGTACCTGCTCGCCATTTTCGGCAAGGGTATGTTGATGTCCCATCATGTCCAAGAGGTGGCTGATAATGATCCAGTTGGTTTGGGAGTCTTCGGCGACTAAAATACGCAAAGATTCATGATGTGGAATCAGGGCCAAGATTTGGTGTTTTTCAGAAGATTCTCCCGGCATCAAAGGGAGATCCAATGCAAAAAGAGTGCCCTCTCCCACTTTGCTACGCACTGAAACACGCCCGTCCATCAATTGCACAAGTTCTTGACAAATTGATAAACCAAGGCCCACCCCGCCAAACTTTCGCGTGGTCGAGGAGTCCCCTTGCTCAAACTTTTCAAATATGCGCGACAAGACTGCTGAATCGATGCCTGTACCAGTATCACAAACCTCAAATCGCAACCAAATTGGTGCTTCAGATGGTGGGACTGGCCTTGCTTCGGGTGGGCTTGGGCAGGGGGTGACGGAAAGGCGGATATCCCCTTGTTCTGTAAACTTTAAGGCATTGCTCAATAACTGATTGAGTATCTGACGTATTCTATAAGGGTCACCTTGTAAAAATTGGGGTATCCCTACGTCCAGGTGCAAATGGCATGACAATTTCTTTTGTTTTGCACCCGCACTGAGCCACAACATACTTTCTTGAAGAAGGGGTTTGAGTTCAAAAACTTTTTTTTCGAGTTGTATTTTCCCGCCTTCGATGGTCGAAAAATCAATCAAATCATTCACCATGTTCAGCAGGGTGCTGGCATTGAAACGGGCGCTCTCAATGTGCTGACGCAAGGAAGAAGGCATGTCTTGTTTGAGAGCCAGGCCAAGCATTCCGATAATCCCTGCCATAGGCGTTCTCAATTCATGGTTCATCATGGCCAAAAATGCCGACTTCGCCTGTGAAGCGCTCGCGTCATGCTCAGTGTCCGCGGCTCGTTCGTGTTTTTGTTCAATCTCCTCGCTGCGTTTTCGCAAAGTCATTAACATTTGCTTGAGAGATTTCATCATGCGACTCAAGTCATCCATTTGGTCTGTTTCAATGCGAACATCCAAATTGCCTTGAGCCACACTTGAAATGACCTCTGAAGCATGCTTAAGAGGGCGCAAAATGCTGTTTCGAAGATAAATGCCAGACAGTAATGCAATGATGACCCCTGTGGCCATGAATAGATTGCGAGTAAGAAAGTACACAAAATCCCTCCCACTCCAGTTGGCCCAATACTACTGAGATGTGTTTTTTTTGTGTCCGACCATCAGACTTCGTAATCTATTTAAGGTTAGACATGTCATGGGTGCATTAATCATGACATATAATAGGCCTCTGCTCCGAGCTTCTTATGAGATTATCCTACATCCCTCAAGCATATGTTTAGGGCAAAAATGATATCCTACGTGGGGGATCGAACCCGGAACCTTCAGGTCGTGAGTCGTCTTCCTTAACCGCTCTTCACAGTTTTCACATTTTTCACAGTTTTCACTGTTTTCACAGTTTTCACAGTTTTCACAGTTTTCACAGTTTTCACAGTT
>JBEIRS010000203.1:0-3297 GCA_040375795.1 Methylibium sp. | reverse complement strand
CTTTTTACCCAAAAACACGTTTTTTTGTCGCAGCCATGCAACAAATGCCGCCGTGACAGCAGGGCAAAATCAGAAATGCTTTTGAAAACCTTTCGGGCTTTGGGCCTCAAAAGCCAGAATCAGAATCCCAAAAAAGCTTTTATTGTTTGGTTTTTTAGCTCTATCGCTGGCGACAGGCTCCAAAGATGGCGAAGAGAGAGCGGCTGTGGCTGAGTCCCGCCACTGAGTTTTGAAGTCGAACCAGCTTTCAAGGACCATATTGATGCGCAAATTTTCTCATGTTGATCGGTTTTTGAACTCCTTTGATCGGGCCATCCGCACGGTGTGGGGTCAACACCAAAGTCATCGGCCCATCCCGTCTTCGGCCTCTGCGATGAACTTGCCTTCTCCTGAAGCACGCAAACTCTCTGGTGCGTTGATGCGGGTGAATCATGTGGGCGAGGTATGTGCCCAGGCCCTGTATCAAGCCCAGGCTGCCGCCACGTCGTCAGCTGAATTGCGAACACTGTTTGAGGCCGCCGCCCGCGAAGAAGAAGATCACTTGGCCTGGACAAAAGCCCGTATTGAGGCTTTAGGCACTTACACGTCGAGGCTGAACCCGCTGTGGTATGCGGGGGCTTTGGGTATCGGTTGGCTCGCCGGCAAAGCGGGTGATGCCATCAGCCTGGGGTTTGCCGTCGAAACCGAGCGGCAAGTCGAGGCGCATTTGGCCAGCCATTTGAAGCGATTGCCCGAAGAAGATGTGGCATCAAGGGCCATCGTGGAGCAAATGAAGCTCGATGAAGCAGAGCACGCCTTGCGGGCCAAAGACGCGGGGGCCAAAGAGTTGCCTGTCGTGCTCAAGGCTTTGATGCATGGCGCAGCCAAAATCATGACCACGACCGCACGCTGGGTTTGATCTTAGACTTCAATTTGTTCAAAACTCGTCGTTATACTGGCAGTTTTGCCGAGCATGATGCTGGCAGAACAGTATTTTTCGTGGCTCAATGCAATCGCGCGCTCAATGGCGGCTGCGGGCAGGGCGCGGCCCGTGATGGTGAAATGCATGTGAATGCGGGTAAACACCTTGGGGTCTGTGATGGCTCGCTCGGCACTCAGCTTCACTTGACAGCCCCTCACGTCGTGGCGACCCCGTTGCAGAATCAGCACCACATCGTACGCAGTGCAGCCACCCGTGCCTGCCAACACGGTTTCCATGGGCCGTGGGGCTTTGCCGTCTTCGAGAGAACCGTCCATCGTCAAAAGGTGACCGCTGCCGGTTTCTGCCACAAAGGCCATACCGGACTCGGGCTGCCAACTGAGCGTGCATTCCATACCATCCTCCAAAAAACACTATTTTGACATCGTTAAAAAATGTTGCATTGCAACATGATCGTGGGTACACTGAGTGCAAATGACTTGAATAAATCTCAAACCAGCACCCTGTCGAACCTGAGAGTTGTCGGCGGCAAGTCCGACAGGCTGCCAAGCTTGTCTCCTCCACCCTCCCGGGTGGATTCACCCAAGGCTTGATCACCTTGGGTTTTTTTTGTCTCATCAAAACCTTTGCTCTGGCATGAAAGAACGACCGTGGGCGTCGTATGATTGGAAGGCTCTCTGGGCCATCTGGTCCTTTTGATTTTCAACGCGCCCATGGGCTTGCCATGCCAAAGACAAAAAGCGCCCTTTCTCATTTTGACTCGCTTGACCTGTCAAGCTATTTAAAGAAAATTTTGAACGCACGGGTTTATGACCTTGCGCTTGAATCTTCGCTTGAGCCTGCACGCCTTCTTTCAGAGCGTCTGGGCAATCAGGTCTTTTTGAAACGCGAAGATACCCAGCCGGTGTTTAGCTTCAAATTGCGCGGAGCCTATAACAAAATGGCTCATTTGAGCCCGCAGCAGCTTGATCGTGGGGTGATTTGCGCTTCTGCGGGCAACCACGCGCAAGGGGTGGCCCTGAGTGCCAAACGCTTGGGCTGCAGGGCCTTGATCGTCATGCCGATCACCACGCCACCTCTAAAAATAGAGGCTGTCAAAGCGCTGGGCGCGCAGGTGGTTTTGCATGGCGACAGTTACTCGGATGCTTATCAGCATGCCCTGAGGCTTGAGACGTCAGAGGGCCTGACATTTGTGCACCCTTTTGATGACCCTGATGTCATTGCGGGCCAGGGCACGATTGCCATGGAAATTTTGCGCCAGCATTCGGAGCCTATTGATGCGGTGTTTGTGGCTGTTGGAGGGGGAGGGCTGATTTCAGGCGTGGCAGCTTACATCAAGGCCGTGCGCCCAGAGATCAAGGTCATTGGGGTGCAAACGGTCGATTCTGACGCCATGGCTCAGTCTGTTCGTGCAGGTCGGCGGATAGAGTTAACTGATGTGGGCTTGTTCTCAGATGGCACGGCCGTCAAGAAGGTGGGCGAGGAAACATTTCGTCTGACCCGACATTTGGTCGATGATTTCATTTTGGTCGACACGGATGCGGTTTGCGCGGCCATCAACGACGTTTTTCAAGATACTCGCAGCATTTTGGAGCCCGCGGGGGCGCTCGGGGTGGCGGCTGTGAAGCAGTATGTTCAAACGCAGGGAGTGAAAGCGCAAACGTTGGTGGCCATCACTTGTGGTGCCAACATGAATTTTGACCGGCTTCGCTTTGTTGCCGAACGCGCGGCCCTTGGTGAAAACCGGGAGGCACTGTTTGCGGTGAGCATTCCTGAAGAGCGTGGCAGCTTCAAAAGGTTCTGTGAAGTGATTGGGAATCGATCGGTCACCGAGTTCAATTACCGAATTTCAAATGCTCAACAAGCACATGTGTTTGTTGGCGTCACGATTTCAAGCCGCGATGAGCCTGCCAGAATTATTCAAGCCCTTGAGGATGCAGGTTTTCCGACCCTTGACTTGAGCCAGGATGAGCTCGCCTTGAGCCACCTTCGCCACTTGGTGGGGGGGCGCAGTGAATTGGCCAAAGATGAACGCTTGTATCGATTTATTTTCCCGGAACGACCAGGCGCCTTGATGCGGTTTTTATCCTGTATGCACCCCGGCTGGAATATCAGTTTGTTTCATTACCGTAATCAAGGCGCGGATTACGGGCGCATTCTGGTGGGCATTCAAGTGCCCAAGAGTGATAAGCAGGCCTTTAAAGAATTTTTGAAGACGCTGGCCTACCCTGGTGTGGATGAAACAGAAAACCCCGCTTATCGCTTATTTTTGGGTTGAATGAATTGACGCCTTGATTGGCTTGCAAACGGCTGATTTCGCCCCTCGAAAGCAGGGGATGTGTATTTTTGACTTGTAACGAGTGTTTTCAATGACCGAT
>JBEIRS010000211.1:0-3177 GCA_040375795.1 Methylibium sp. | reverse complement strand
ACTGGTTCATGACTTGGCAGCCAAATATTCATGCAAGCCTTTTTTTGAATATTCATGAATATTTGAATAAAGTGGCTGAAATCGACGAAATTGACACCGTCATCAAGGCCTATAAACTTTACCAAGAAGAGGTCACGACACAAAACCTGGAGCCTTTATTGTCAATCACCCGGGCCTGGAGGCTGGTCAAATTTGTTGACAATGGCATGCTCACTTTGACGTCCTGTTCAAAGTGTGGGGGCAAATTTGTCACTCACCCCCATGAAATTGCCAAGCATTATGTTTGTGGCCTCTGCTGCCCACCTGCCCGTGCAGGGAAAGGGAAATCCGCCGGAGGGATTCATATGCATTGAAGTCAGCAGGGAATGGCGGCTGGCAGTCAATCGATGAAAGTCACTAAGTGATCCACCTCAAGCCGAATGCCGATGGGCTCGCCGATGCGGTGGTTGTGGTGGCTCGGCACCAAAGACATGATTTGTTGACCAGAAGGAAGTTCCAGGGTGTACAAAAACTGTGCCCCCCTGAAAAATTTTGACACCACCCGAGCCTGTTGTGGGCTAAGATCATCATGCTGAATGTCATCAGGCCGGATTAACACTGATACAGGCCCACAAGGGCTGCGATGATCCAATTCTTGGCTCTGGATGATGCCGAGTTCGGTTTGAACTTCATGCGCATTCGGTCGTAAACCTGGCAGCAACACCCCTTCTCCAATGAACTCAGCCACAAAACGATGGGCGGGTTGATGATACAAATCATAGGGGCTGGCCCATTGCAAAATTCGGTGCTCTGCCATCACACCGACCACGTCGGCCACTGCAAAGGCTTCATGTTGATCATGAGTGACAAAGATGGCAGTGGTTTGGGTATGTTTCAAAATTCGCTGCACATCCAGGGCCAATTTTTCCCGCAGGCTCAAATCAAGGTTGGAAAACGGTTCATCCAGAAGTAATAACCCGGGGCGGGGTGCCAGTGCCCGGGCCAGAGCCACCCGCTGCTGCTGCCCCCCTGAAAGCTGGTGAGGGAAACGAGAAGCCAAATCAGTCAGCCCCACAAGCCCCAACATCTCACTGACACGCGCCTCACGCTCGGCCGCCTCCAGCTTGGCCAAACCAAAAGCCACATTACGTGCGACATTAAGGTGTGGAAAAAGTGCATAATCTTGAAATACCATGCCGACCCCGCGCTTTTCAGGGGGCACAGATCGAGACGTGTCGCTCACAAGCAGCCCATGAAGCCGAATGCTCCCAGTGCGTGCTGGCACAAAACCGGCTATCGCGCGCAGCACAGTGGTTTTGCCACAGCCCGACGGACCCAGCAGGCAGGCAATCGAGGCTCTCTCAAGCTTTAAGCTCAGCCCCTCCAAGATAGGCTGTTGCCCAAAATAAACGCTGAGTTGATCAATTTCAAGGGCAAGCTGGTTATCCACGGCCTGGTTTTTCCCGCATGAGCATGGCCACAGGGAGCAATCCCGCCAACACAATCAAGAGAGACGGAAGTGCAGCTTGCTCCCACAGGCTTTCGGAGGTCATTTCAGATACCCGGACAGCCAAGGTATCCCAGCCAAAAGGGCGCGTCATCAGCGTGATGGGCATTTCTTTCATGACATCGACAAACACCAGTAAAGCTGCAGAAAAAATGCTGCCTGACAAAAGAGGAGCATACAGCTTGATCAGCATGTTGTGGGGCGAAAGCCCCAGACATCGGGCGGCTTCTTCCTGACTCTGACTGATGCGCTTAAAACCTGCCTCAATGGGGCCAAAGCCCACAGCGAGAAAACGGCTACATAATGCCACCAGCATGACGCAAAAAGTACCCGAAATCGACCAGGGCAGAGCAAGGCCAAATACTGCACCGACCGAGATGATCTGCCGGTCAAGCCAAGCGATTGGCGCATAAACACCGACCGCCAGCACCATGCCTGGCACGGCATAACCCAGTGTAGACACTTGAGTGAGACTGCGGGTGATGAAATCTGTATGCCAACGACGTTGCCAGGCCAAATAAAGGGCTGCCCCAGCCACAAACAAAGCGGCCGATGTCGCCAGCAACACAGAATGCCCAATAAAGCTGAGGTAGCGCCGGTCGATGCCGGTATGCCATACCTTGGCCACCCAAAGGCACATTTGAATAAAAGGCACGATAAATGCCATGCTCAAGACCAGCAGGCAACCCCCCATCGCCAGCCACCGGGATGCCCCAGACAAAATCACCCGTTCACCCGAGGCGGCCAGTTTCCCTGTGTAGGCCCGGGCACCCCGGGCTTGATGTTCGGCCACAATCAACACCAGCACCAGCAAGACAAGCAGGGTCGCCAACTGGGACGCCAGGGGCAAATTGAACAATGAAAACCAGGCTTTGTAAATGGCGGTGGTAAAGGTGTCAAAATTGAACACAGAGACCGTGCCAAAATCAGCCAGTGTTTCCATCAGGGCCAAGGTGACACCGGCCATCCACCAAGGCCGTGACATCGGAAGTGCCACCCGCCAAAAAGCCTGCCAATGGTTCAAGCCCATGGTTTGCGCGGCCTCCATCAGCCGCCCGCCTTGGGTCAAAAAAGCTTGTCGGGCCAGCAAATAAACATAGGGGTAAAGTGCCAGGCTCATGACCAGCACCACGCCCCAGATTGATCGGATCGGCGGAAAGCCGACAGGGTGGCCCAAAAGTTCTCGCAACCAAGATTGAATGGGGCCAGAATAATCCAATAAAGCCACATGCACAAACGCCAGGACATACCCTGGCATGGCCATCGGCAACATCAATGCCCAGGCCAGCCATCGGCGCCCGGGAAACTCGCACATGGACGTCAGCCAGGCCAAACCCACCCCCAGCACCATCACACCCAAACCAACCCCGCACGCCAGCAGCAGCGTATTTGAGAGAACCCGCGGCAAAACGTATTCAGCGAAATGAGCCCATTCCTGGGGTTGCGGTTGTAAAAAAGAGAGCATCACCACCCCCAAAGGGATGATGATCATCAAAGCCAAAGGCAATATCGACCACGCAGGCCGAGGTTTTTTAGCGGTATCCAGCACGATCCATCAGGCGAGTGGCAGTGGCTTGTAGTTCACCGGCCTTGACCACATTGATTAAATTGGGTTGAAAATCACCCCAGCGTTTGATGATCGAGTCAGGGGCCACCTTGGGATTGACCGGATATTCCAAATCTTGATCAGT
>JBEIRS010000228.1:0-2889 GCA_040375795.1 Methylibium sp. | reverse complement strand
ATCCATCATCCAGGCCATGATTTGCCCATTGGTATTGACGTCAGGGGCCGGGATGTCCCGGTTGGGACCAATAATGATGCCAATTTCGCTGGTGTAGCGACGGGTCATGCGCTCAAGTTCTTTGCGGGACAGCTGCTTGGGGTCAACGCGGATACCACCTTTGGCGCCCCCGTAGGGCAAACCCACACCAGCGCATTTGACGGTCATCCAGGCACTCAAAGCCATCACTTCTTCCAGGGTGACATCAGGGTGATAACGAACCCCCCCTTTGCCAGGACCACGAGATAAATTATGTTGAACGCGGTAGCCTTCAAAGTGACGCACAGAGCCGTCATCCATTTCGATGGGAACATCCACGATCAGGGTACGTTTGGGGCGCTTGAGAGTTTCACCCCAACGGGCCAAAGACCCCAAATAGGGCAAGACACGATCAACTTGTGACAGATAGGTTTGCCAGGGGCTGTGGGCGTCTTGGCCAACAAAAGACAAATGACTCATTCCAGTCTCCAGAGATTCAAAAAATAAATGAGCAAAAAACGGCCGGTCATGGCACAAAAAATTATCCGCTCACGAAGCTTGCACTTTAGGATGAGTTGAGTCCCCTGAGGGAGTCATTCTTATGCAGTGTTTGCATGCTTACTCACAACAAGGGTATGGTTTTGAGTGTGCTGACCATCATTTTTGCAACTTTCTTGGGCCCTACCCCTTCAAAAAAGGGCTTTTTCGTCAATTTTTCTCTCTTTCACAATATAGAAACTTTTTTTGCCATATAAAAAAGAAGAAACTGCGTCACAATCAAGGCATCCGTTCACTGTCGTATTTTTCTGTGGTGTGCACCCGCATCCCCCTCTCATCCATGGTGTTGATGATTTTTTGCGGGGTCTTTCAGAGCAAAACCGCTAATGATTCTTCTTGATTCATGAATTCTGACGAATCCAAAGCCCCAACCATCCAGGTTCTTGAAAGAACCTTTGTCCTGCTGGATCTTTTGGCAGAACGCCAAGAACCTGTCTCTTTGAAAGAGATCTCAGAAAAAACAGGGCTGCACCCCTCTACAGCGCACAGAATTTTAAATGACTTGACCATTGGCCGCTTCGTTGACCGACCTGAGCCAGGCAGTTATCGGCTGGGTATGCGGTTGCTGGAATTGGGAAATCTGGTCAAGGCTCGGCTCGATGTGCGCGACGCTGCGCTGGGGCCGATGCGTGAATTGCATCGCCTCACCCAGCAAGCAATCAACCTGTCGGTTCGTCAAGGTGATGAAATTATTTATGTTGAACGCAGCTACAACGAGCGATCCGGGATGCAAGTGGTTCGCGCGGTGGGTGGGCGTGCGCCTCTTCATTTGACCTCGGTCGGCAAGCTGTTTTTAGCTCATGATGACCCCGAATATGTGCGCAACTACGCCGCGCGTACCGGGCTGCCAGCGTCTACCCATAACAGTATCAGTCATATTCAACAATTAGAATCTGAATTGGCAAAAATCCGTCACAGCGGTATTTCCAGAGACAATGAAGAATTGGAGTTGGGAGTGCGCTGTATGGCCGCGGGCATTTTCGATGATCAAAGCCGCTTGGTGGCCGGTTTGTCTATTTCGGCCCCAGCAGATCGACTCAAAGAAGAATGGGCTGACCAGCTTCAAGCCACGTCAGCCAAAATATCCAGATCCCTGGGCTTTGGGGCCATCAGGGCCTGAACCCAAGCGGTATGCTTGTGATCGGGTGTTCAAGCGCCTGCAGCGCGAGCAGATCGTGTCTATTCGCATGGATGCGGTATCACTGGACTCCACTAGCGTAAAGATGCACCCCGATGGCATGGGAGCTTTAAAAAAATGGTAAACAGTCGATTGGGGAATCTCGGGGCGGATGGACAAGGGGTAACAATCCCCCTCCCCAACCTTTCTGCCACTGATCAAGACGCTTTGCGGCGTACCCTAAACTATTGGATCAATCACTGGGATTGGGAATGCCCAACGCTCTTTGGTCTGGAACGGAGTGATTTGCAAGCCCTGGTGAGCACATGGCCACAATGCCTCGTGCTTCAAGAAAAAACGGCGGTTCTGGCCATCATCAGTGGCCTTCGAGAAATACTATACGGATCCTCTGCGGTGAAGATCGAACTCGTAGATCAATTTATAGGCATCTCTTATTCTGAGGCATGCCAATCGCTCAATTTTTTATTACCAAGAATCCATCCTGCAAGGGGCTAAGGAAACAATAGAAACATCGACGTTATCAACACAAAACAGCGCCTTCTCGTGATGAGCGGCCAGCGCATTGCTCAGATTGAACAAGCCGGCGAATGGCGCACCGACAAGGTGGAGAAGGCGGGGGACGTCAAGCCCGGCATCTACAATTTGTATCTAGCCAGCCAAGCCGACAAGGCCAAGAGCCATGATGGCGTCATCCTGCACGCCGACAAGGATCATGTCTATCAGCAAGTCGGGAAAAGCTTTATCAAGCACGACCGCCGAAACTTCGATCAAGTACCCGAGATTGGTGAGATAAAAACCATCGCATACGAGCAAGGCCGCGCCGTGGTTGCGACTTCATCGGCATCGATGAAGCTGGGGCGTACAATGGGGCGCTGGTTTTAGCCGCTAAAAAAAGGGGGCAGGCCGAATCCGTGCAATTGGATACATCCGTCCGAAATAAAACTATATTTTTCGAATAAAACGCTTGCGCCTATCGCCCGAAAAATGTAAGAATTACAGCGTAGGGTAGAGTTATGTCTGATCTCAAATTCATCATCACCACGCAAATCAAGGCTAGCCTTCTTGAAGTACTGCTCTTGATTTTTCACTGCATACTTTGGTGATGGCTGTTCCCCTTCAGGGACAAGAAAAAAAGTGTTGGCCCTGGCTCGGAGATAAAAGCACCATCTTCTACT
>JBEIRS010000368.1:0-1154 GCA_040375795.1 Methylibium sp. | reverse complement strand
CGGCTCGACGGATTGCCACCAAGCTTTATCTTTCGATCCGCAACCATCACAATTGGGGAGAGCAGTTTGAGTCCTTTCCGTCCAGTGATGTGCTTGAGCAAATCAGCGAGATGCCCCCAAGAGAAATGCGCAGGGCATGGATGATCGCTTTTGGGAATGCAAAACTTGCCCGTCGACAGCATTTGACCTGCGCAGATTTGCCAGAATCCCAGGCTCGTAAAAGCGCCATTGGTTTTATGCAATAACTCAATCCCGATGTGCTTTTTGCCTTGATAATGATTGAACCAAAAATATCCTTTTAGTTCACTGGCCCAGTATCTTCGATTGCCATCTGCGGCCTTGGTTTTCAAGGCTTCATAAACGCTTTTTAGGAAAATTCTGATTTCTATGTCCGTGACTCTCGCGGGCCAGCTGGTGGTGGCCTTGGCTTCGCGTGCTCTGTTTGATTTTGAAGAAGAAAATCGTCTCTTTGAAACCAAAGATGACCGCGCCTACATGCAGCTTCAGCTCAGTAAAATTGATGAAGCCGCCAAGCCAGGGGTGGCATTTTCACTGGCCCACAAACTTCTTGCTTTCAACGCCTGCACGCCCTTGGTGGAGGTGGTGATTCTTTCTCGCAATGACCCCGTTTCTGGTATGCGCGTATTTCGCTCGGCCCAGCACTATCAATTGCCCATCAAACGGGGGGTTTTTACGCGCGGTCGGCCTCCGTGGCGTTATTTGCAGGCACTGAAAGCCAATCTCTTTCTCTCTGCCAACGAGGCTGATGTGCGCTCAGCCTTGTCAGCCGGTGTGCCTGCCGCTCGTGTTTACCCGCAGTCGGCCCGCGCCTCAGATGCTCACCCCCATGAAGTGCGTGTGGCCTTTGATGGCGATGCGGTGCTGTTTTCAGATGAAGCCGAACGGGTTTATCAACAGGGCGGGCTGGATGCCTTTCAAACCCATGAACTTGAGCAAGCGGATATTCCTTTGCCCGCTGGGCCCTTTAAACCCTTGCTTGAAGCACTTCAACGCCTGCAACATGAAGCCCCTGAAGGGATGAGAATCCGCACTGCGCTAGTGACCGCAAGAAGCGCACCTGCCCATGAACGAGCCATTCGCACCTTGATGGGTTGGAATATTGACGTTGATGAAGCGATGTTCTTGGGGGGGCT
>JBEIRS010000028.1:0-10332 GCA_040375795.1 Methylibium sp. | reverse complement strand
TAGTGCTCGAAGAAATGCTGAATTTGTTTCAAATGAAACTCATTCATGTCTTCGGGTTTTTGCCAGTGAGCATAAGTCGGAAGAATTTTATCAATAGGTACAGCCAGCAGTTTGGCATCACCACCAGCTTCGTCGTCCATCTGCAAGATGCCAATTGCACGGCAGGTGACCACCACTCCAGGAACCAAGGGAAACGGGGTGATCACCAAGACATCCACTGGATCACCGTCATCAGCCAAAGTTTGAGGCACATAGCCATAATTGCAAGGGTAGTGCATGGCTGTGCTCATGAAGCGATCCACAAACAAAGCCCCAGATTCTTTGTCAACCTCATATTTGATGGGGTCAGCGTTCATGGGAATTTCAATGATGACATTGAATTGTTCAGGAGCATGCTTGCCAGGAGTGACTTGTTGGAGGCTCATATCAGTGAAAAATTGAGTTAAAAAAATACCAAGGTTAGAAGTTTATCCGGGCCTGATGTTCGCCAAGGTTCAGTGGGTATAAGCTACGATATTTCAAGCCTGAACCTGAACCCATTCATGCGCCTATTTTTTTTCAATGAATGGCATGTGATGCCACTGCGCCCATTGAAGCCTCAGCCATAATTTCCATTGGTGGATATCACGCAAGCCAGCTAAAAATCGTTTTTTAATCAGGGTGCGTGCAATGTCAAGATGTGGGGCTTCCTTGCTTTGAAGAAGGCGCTTGGCCAGCTCTTTGATTTCGAGGCTGCGGGTCATGTGGGGTGGAAGTTGATGAACCAGTTGCGCCAGTTCTTCGGGATGGGTGAATCGCATCAGATGAAAGGCCCCGTGAAAGCCGAAACTTTTGCATGAAGCCGTGACCCTTTCTTGAGAAAACTGAAGTGCCATTTCGGGGGGTGCAAAGCGCAGCCCTGCTTGGATTAACAAGGATCGATTGTGCTGGCAAATACTGAGGTCTTCGGGGTGGGAAATTTGAAACTCGGGTGATGCAGTGGCTTGCAGGAGGCGTTTGGAGCGCAAGGAAAAACCGCCATTGCCAACAGATTGCTCATTTGAGGCGTTGGGCCACGGAGCCCCAATATAGTCAAATTCAAGGAATTCAGGCCTCCATGCAGAGGGATTAGTGACATAGCCATCCCATTGGCTGACCAGTGCATGAGTTGATTGAATATGCTGCCCCAGCTCAGAAAGTATGAACAAAGAATAATCTTGAATCGATTGAAGCTCAGGAATGAGCACGATTTGCAGGCCCAAAGGGATGTTTTTGAGAGCGTGATGTTTGGAGGTGAAAAGAATGGCCTGTGCAAATTCGATACCAGCCATGGACAAGATCAGCGAACGGAGCGCCAGATCAGGAGTGCGTGTGTCGATGGCACAGAGGGTGACATCAGGCAGTTTCAGGCGGTGTGAAGGGGTCATCTCGAAAATAAGCTGTAAAAAACCATCAAAGCTCAGACTGTCTGTATTTTTATCTTTGAAGCAGTTGGGTGACGTGATTTTGGCTGCGCTTTGCGAATATTTTGTGGGTTTTGCAATCACGCGCGCAATCACAAAACAACCGTCATGCTGCACGTCGTTCCAGCATCCAGAAAATCATCAAGGATAAAACCTTCGCATTGATTCAGAACCTGATTTGGATGCGCTACTTTCGAGGCCCAAACGCTGGAGATAATACTGAGCGTAAAGTTCTATACAGCGAGCCCAAGTGAATGATCGCCCATGAGCTTGAATATCACTGGGCTGGATGCCTGTATGGGCCAGCGCGTGGTCAAGCTGATTTTTCATGGACGATGGGTTCAGATCATTCCAATAGTAGGCAAATGGCCCCCCAATTTCAGGTAAACAAGTGCGGTTTGAGAGAAATACAGGTTTTCCGAAGCACATGGCTTCCAGGGGAGGCAGGCCAAACCCCTCCGTGAGAGATGGAAACAAAAAAGCTTTGCAATGCTGGTAAAGCCAAGATTTTTGAGCTTCACTGATATCGGTCAACAGGGTGACATTTTGCAAACCCAAACCATGCAGACGCGCAGCGACCATTTCAGTGTAAATGCTGGCGGGCCCTGCAAACACAAAATGGTCTTGTGTGCTCAGTTGAGCCAGTTCAATCAGGTAAAAAATGCCTTTGGATGGCGCCAAACGACTGAGATGGAAAAAAAATTCTTTATCTTGGAGTGTAGCCACTGGTTCTTGGGGGTGGTGGCTCAGATCGCTCACGCCCAAGGCAATGACTTGTGGCATGTGGGGGCAGTCCAAGTGAAAAAGAAGATCTTGTCGGACATAATCGGTGTGAACAATCAGGTGTTCATGGCGACGAACAGTATTTTCAAGTCGACAAAGCCTCCTTTGGCGGGTCGAGGGCTTGGGGTTTTCCTCATAAAGAAAATTCATGTCATGCACAGACAGCAATCGATGTTGTGTTCTCAGGGGAGGGCGAAATTTGATGTGCTGGTGAACGGAATGCCAGATCGAGAAAGGTTGCCAATTCCAGTGCAGCAGCCGTTGAATATCATGAGTGGGAAGGTAAGCCACCTCTGAACCAGCAAAACCATGAAATTTTTCAGGAAGGTGAAACAGTATTTCAATTCCATGGCGATCCCGCCATTCAGGGGCCCGTTGAGCAAGGCCTTGGCTGAGCTGCCAAGAAAATTCTCCCAAGCCATCGTGCCAGGTTTTAATTTGACCAAGACTGATGCCAATACGTGGTTTGCGAATCATGGGGCAAGGTGCATCCCCTCAATGGGGTGGGCAAGGCCTGAGGCTGGGATGGAATTGAGGTGGTTCATTGTTTCTTCGAGCACATCCTCTGGCCGAGGCCAGAGGGGCCATTGACGTAAATACTTGACTTGAGGGCCCCATGGGGCCCATTGCTCAGGCTGGGTGGGGCCCAAGACACTGAGAACCGGAGCGCCTACCGCTGCAGCGATATGGGCCGGCCCGGTATCATTGGACACCACCAGATCGGCATATTTCAGCAAAGCTTTGTAAGCCTCAAGAGTCAACCCAGGCAGCATACAAACCCCGGGATGGTGTTGGAGAATGATCGCATCCTCCCCGGGCCCCGGGCAAGCCACCATTTTTTTGCCACGCCCCTCTAATTGAGGCCATAAAGCAGCAGTGAAACGATGAAAATCAGGCCAAGTTTTGTCGAGTTTTTCAAAAGTGCCGCCCGCAAACGGGCAAATCACCACAAACCCTCGGTGCAAATGGTGTTTTTTGATCAGAGCCTGCGCAAGAGCCTGACCTTCGGGGCTGATGTCGAGTTGAATGGATGCTGGCGGGTTCAGAGAGACTCCCAAAAACCGGCAAGCCAGATCCCAGTAACTTTGCAAAGCATGATTGCCATAAACAATGGGTTCACTGCGCGCCAAAAGCAGCCCCCGGGCCTCTTGCCGATAGCCGACAGCCCGCAGGCCGGCTAATTTCATCTCAAGGGCCGCAGAAAATGACGTGGGAAATACGATTGCATGATCCCTTTGTTTGAAGCTTGGGTCTCGTTCAGTGCACTGTTGACGCAATGATGCCAATTGACCAACACGATCCCTCAGTGAGGAGGGGCGGGTATGAACTCGCCAGCCGGTTCCTGCGAGCAGTGAATGCGCCCAAGCTTTGCCTACCAGCTCCAGGGTATACCCGTGATTTTCAAGGAGTTTCAAGGCGGGAATCCCGAGGGTGACATCACCAACCCAGTTACGCAGGCGAACAATCAGGGGTTTGGGGTGGCTCACAAAATGCTTTCAATAAAAGGGGTCAAAAAAGGTATTCTGCCAGCACCGAGATGGTCAGGTTCATCTGGCAGCATGACACAGAAGTTGCCAAGTGGAGCCGCGCATTCGGAATTGATCCTGTCATGCGAAGCTCCGTTGCAGCACCTGAAGAATCATCTGGGGCCACCTTGCCTGACTCAAAACCTTCTTGTCATGCGGCCCGCAGTCGCAGCATCCCCATTTCAAGCAATGAACTGATTTCGTTGATGACAGGCTCTCGCTGGCTCATCCGATCAGTTCATTGAAAAATGAATATCGAACACAGTATCCATTCGTTGAGATGCGACGGACATGAGCCTAATCTGTAGGCATTGATTGACCAGCCTTTCATTTCGTGACTTTGAGTAAATTTCAATGAGCATTGAGGTTGACGCATCACAAGCCTTAATCGGTGGCGTTGGTGCTTTTGGTTTACCCAACACGCCAGCAAGTTTTGTAGACTCGATTCGACTCACTTTTGGTTTAGCCAACCTTGCTGAGATGGTAGCTGCTGCCAAAGCTGGACGGCAGATGAAAGGTGATGTCAAAGGTACGCTTTATGTCGAGTTGACGCTACCATCCATGTTGGGTCTGCCCAAAGGAAAGGCAGATGTTGTCCTGCAGCTCAGTGTGACGGCGCGCCTAGAGCCAAGTCCTCAAGGACTGCGCTTAAACCTCAAAAATATTCAGGGCTTGGGAGGGGTATTGGTGTCTCAGCAGGCTTGGCGTGGGTTGGGTGTGGCGCGCGAATCAGGCTACACAGGCTTGCTGTTTCGGACATCGATAGACCCCGTTGCAAAGCGATTTGTATTTGGCATCACGCCGCTTGGCGGTCAGGCCGATGGTTTGCTTAAGCAGCTTGGGAAATCCGCGATTGAGAAGCGTCTAGCGATCAGCACGCCATTTCTTAAACTCAATGGTTATCTATACGACACCAAGCTTGCTGAAGGTGCCGGCCAGATGGTGAATCCGCTCACTGCGCGATTGGTTCATGAGGTGGCTGGCGCGAGAGCCCGCGCGACGGTGAATGCAGGACGATTGGGGGCCAACTTGCTGAATGGCTTGAGTGAAAAGCCTAAACTGATGGGTGGTGAGCCCTTCACCAATTTGTACGCGGGCTCGGGCTATTTGACTGTGGGCGTGCCGATAGGGCCTTCGGGTTTAGTGATCGGCCCCGCGTTTGGCTTTAGCGGGGGAGTCACGACGGTAGGAGACGGCAAATCAGAGCTGGTACTGAAGGGGCCCCTAGGTGGTGAAAGACGAATTGATGCGCGCATGTTAAACCAACTCATGCAACCTGTAGTGAAGTCAATCACGGAGATCTTGAACGTTTTCAGGCCCAATATACAGCAAGCCATTGATGAGGGACGCGCTGGTCGCGTGGTCAAATCACCTCATGCACCATACAACACCCAAGCCCCTGTTCCTTTAAATTTTGGAATAAGCTCATTCGCCCGACAACAGATCACCACGGCGCTGTTGTCGGGTGAGTCTCCATTCGCGCTGATTGCACATACGATGCGTACGCATCAGGCCCGCCGTGTTCAGGTCTTTCATCATGGCAACCCCTTAATGGCTGCGATACAACCGGTGGTTGAGATGGGAGTGGCGCGGGGTTTAATTTCACCTTTCGAAGTGCAAAAGATGAACCTGCGCAGCGCGCAAGCTGTGGTGGCAGCCTTGCTGGGAGAGCCGAACATATCCTCTTTCGAGTTTCAATCGAGAGTAAAGCGACTGGCAAACCCTATTACAGACTGGGGGTCTATTGCTTTACGGATGCAAGCACAGACTGGGGGCGAAGCACTCGGTCGACTGCCCATGCCTGAGGCGCAACTTTGGCGGGATGTGCTAGGGGGGCACTACCGACCGGCCCAGCACATGAGAGCACCTCCACGGTGAAGAGCCAGATCAGGCAGATCATCCGGCTCAGCTGGCAAGTCACCGATCCACATGACAGACCCAAGCACCCCGCAGGGTTTGAGCGCACGCGGGTCTATGCAGCGTTTCAGCGTGTGCCGATCAAGCGGCTCTCAACCCAGTGGCTGTACCTGGATAGGCTGAAACAAAGGATGAAATACACAGCAGTGATAAACATATACCCTTCCAGATAGAACGGGCGCCAGACAGGGTCACCCCCGAGAGCAAGAGACAGTGCGCCTGTCAATTCATACAGACCAACGACCGTCACCAGGGAAGAGTCCTTCAGCGTACCCACCACACTGTTCATCAACGCTGGGATGACAGCTCGCAGCCCCTGCGGCAGGACGACATAGGCCTGAACTTGCCATGGCTTCAAACCCAGCGCCACTGCAGCCTCAATTTGGCCTCGGGGGATCGATTGCAGGCCACCTCTGATCACCTCGGCGACATAAGCCGCCACGAACATCACCAAGCCAATAAGAACCCTCAGTAAAACGTCTGGCCGCCAAGATTGGGGAAATAGCAGTGGCAACATAAAGGTCGCCATAAAAAGGACCGAGATCAATGGCACCCCTCGGATCACTTCAATATAGGTGGCGCATAAGGTTCGAATCAAGGGCCATCTGGATCGGCGACCCAAGGCCAGAAGAACCCCCAAGGGCAAAGCGGAAATCAAGGCCAGAGTGGCCAAGATCAGGGTCAAGGTCACGCCTCCCCACCGATGGGTGGGAACCTCAGTCAAGCCCCAAAGGCCACCGCCCATTAAAACAATGACCGCTCCCCAAGCCACCAGCCAAGCGAGCGCCAGAGATCGCCGCCAAAAGGCTGGCCAGGCTGAGACGCACAAGAGCAGCAGCAAAATCAAGGATGACAAGGCTGAACGCCACTGCTCTTCAAATGGGAAACGCCCCCATAGAATGGGTCGAATTTTTTCCCTGATCACACCCCAACAAGCTCCTTGCAGGGAATCACGGCAACGGTCGGCATCAGCCTCAAAAATGGCGTCAATCCACGCCCATTGCAAGCATCGCCAACTCAGCCAAACCAAGCCCCCACACAATAACAAACTGACAAGAGTTCGGTATGGAGTACCGAAAAGGTCCTCACGCCATGTCCTCATGTGGGTGCCATTCCACGCAAAGCCACCTTTGCGTTATAGAGATTCATGAAGATAGAAACCAAAAGAGACAGGCTCAGGTAGACTGAGATGAGAACCGCAATGCACTCAAAGGCCCGTCCGGTCTGGTTCAGGGTCGTGTTGCTGACTGACACAAGCTCCGGATACCCCACCGCCACGCCCAATGTCGAGTTCTTAATGAGGTTGAGATATTGGTTGGTGATAGAAGGCACCATGACTCTCAGAGCTTGCGGAAAAATCACCCATCGCATTTGCTGAATAGGCCTTAGACCGAGAGACTGAGCGGCCTGAATCTGACCCCTTGGAACGGCCTGCAGGCCGGCACGAACAGCCTCGGCCACAAAGGCGGCCGTATAAACCACCAAGGCGACAGACACAGACAGAAACTCTGGTGTCAAGGCAGCCCCGCCGCTGACGTTGAAAGTACCGCGTTCCGGCCAATCAAGCGCCACAGGCCACCATGATCCATCAGATCCAACGGGCCAAGGAAAGAACACCCCGCCTTTAGTCACAAAAACAGAGTCACCCAGGGAATAGGGGCTATCCGAGGACGGAAGGTAATGAGTCAAAACGAAATACCACATCAACAACTGAACTAAGAGTGGCACATTGCGCACCAACTCGACATAACAAGCACACAAAATATTCAGAAGTCGGTACGGCACAACACGGCCCAAGCCAATAGCGAGTCCCAGCACGCTGGTCAGCAATAGCGCTGGGATCACCACCCTGATTGTGTTGGCAAGACCCGCCAAAAAAGCACGCCACAGGGGCTGAGATGCACCCGATAGAATCGGGCCCTCACCAATTTCGAAACCCGCCGGCTGGCTGAGAAAATCAAAGCCAGCCTGGATACCCCGAGCCCGTAGCTCGTCAAGGGCATGAACGAATAAGCCGCCAACAAGCCCCAACAGGGCCATCAGGATCATGGCCTGCATGCCCCGCACCAGCCATGTCGGGCGGCGCCTGACTCCCGTCATCGAACAGGGGGGGCGTAGAGTAGCCCTCCGTGATTCCAGAGCTTATTCGCCCCTCTGGGCAGCTTTAAAACAGAATGGGGCCCGACATTGCGCTCAAAGATTTCTCCATAGTTACCCACGGCTTTGATGGCCCTATAGGCCCACTCTTTATCTAGGCCAAGAAGCTTGCCGGTATCTTCGCTGGTGCCCAAAATCCGCTGAATCACGGGGTCTTTGCTGGAAGACTTCGCTTCATCTACGCCAGCACGCGTCAAGCCATATTCCTCTGCTTCGATCAGCACGTACGACACCCATTTAACGATGGCAAACCACTCGTCATCGCCACGACGAACGAGGGGCCCCAAGGGCTCTTTGGAGATCAGATCCGGAAGAATGACGTAGTCGTCAGGATTTGCGGCCTCCTTGTTTCGCAGACCCGCGAGACCGGACACATCCGTCGTATACGCTTGGCAACGTCCGGCAAAAAGGCTTTATACGACGCCTCGAAGTTGTCAAATACCACGGGTTTAATCTTGATGTTCTGGGCACGGAAATAGTCGGCAAGATTTTTTTCATTGGTGGTGCCAGACTGAGTACAGATCTCCGCATTCTTCAATTGGCGAGCGCTGGTGAGCTTGAGCTTTTTGGGAACCAAAAATCCCTGTCCGTCAAAATAGGTGATGGCAGTAAAATGGAGGCCCAGTGAGGCATCCCGAGTCAATGTCCATGTAGTGTTTCGGGCCAGAAGATCGACCTCCCCCACCTGCAACGAAGCAAAGCGCTGCTGCGAATTCAGCGGCACAAAGTTGACCTTTTTTTCATCACCTAACACAGATGCAGCCAGAGCCTTGCAAATGTCGGCATCAAGGCCTGACCAGTTGCCCTGCGAATCAGGTGCAGAGAAACCGGCGATCCCGTTGGATACTCCGCAGTTGATCACTCCGCGCTGCTTGATCGCATCCAAGGTCTTTCCTGCCCATGCGGGTGCTGCACAAAAGGAGGCAACGAACAATCCAATGAGAAAATGTCGGACTTGATTGGTCAAGGATTCTTGGGCGTGTTTCAATGACATCATAAATCTCCTCCTTTTTGGAAACCCGTTATTCTAAGCAGCAGGAAGATTTGGTCTTACTCGATTGCTGCATGAGTTGATGCGTTCTCTGCTCATTCAGATCAAAGCCCCAGGATTGATAATCAACAAACCTCCATCATTTTCACGCTGATTTCAAACATGTGCCGCTTCGCCGCTTATTTGGGCGCACCCATCTTTTTGGAAAATGTGGTCATCAAACCGAAGCACTCACTTCTTCGGCAATCGTTACGCGCAGAGGAGGTCAAGTCTGCGACGAACGGTGATGGGTTTGGGCTTGGCTGGTATGGAGAAAAATCTGAACCTGCCCTCTATCGAGAGGTGATGCCAGCCTGGTCCGATGATAACCTGACATCACTTTGTGCCACGGTCCGAAGTGGCCTGTTCTTTGCGCATGTTCGGGCCGCCACCGGCACTCCGGTCACTCGACAGAATTGCCATCCGTTCAGGCATGGAAGATTCATGTTCATGCACAACGGACAGATCGGCCAATACACTCAAGTGCGGCGCAGCCTAGAGAGCTTGCTGCCAGATACGCTCTACAGCCAACGTAAAGGATCCACGGATTCTGAGCTCATGTTTTTTCTGGGTCTCAATCAGATGGACGCCACAAGGCCGGCATGGCTTGCGATACTCAAGGCTTTCGAGCAGGTGCGCGAAATTTTGAGTGCCGCCCGTATCAGTGCCCCGCTACGATTTTCCGCAGCTCTTGCGGACGGTGAACATTTATACGCGTTTCGACTCTCCACGGACCCCCACCCACCGACCCTCTATCGGCGGGATGATCACAGCGGCGTGGTACTGGCTTCTGAACCTCTTGACGACGATACTCGCTGGCAACTCGTGCCTGCAGGCTCAATTTTGAAGCTCTCAAGCGACGGAGCCACCGAGCAGCTTGCGGCATCAATTGAACCTTGATAAACCACTGCCGGGCCACAGCACAATCGGTTCAGCGAGATGCCGCGCATGGCTTCAAAACACTGATTAAATGACATGATTTGATGAATGCAAGGTTGGGCCGCGGATTAATGACGGATGCAACAAGACACAAGGAGCCATCGGACTAAGCCCTGGGAACACCACAAGGAAGCTTGTCAGGCAGTGAAAATTTTTTAATCATTTTTTAGGCACCGTTGAACGAATCGATACACTTTCATTTTTTACCAAACGGTTGAATATGGAAGGTACTTCATCACTGCGTCACCAGTTCATTGAACCCGCGCAACCTTCACCAAGGCGTTCCCGCCAAGCCAGGGTGGCTTGGGGCCAGCATGTGGTCACCCTTGGTGGAAACGCCCCGGTCAGGGTGCAATCGATGACGAATGTTGATACGGTTGACGTCATTGCCACGGCCATTCAGGTGAAAGAATTGGCTCAAGCGGGCTCGGAGCTGGTTCGTATCACGGTCAATACCCCTGAGGCCGCGGCGGCCGTGCCACATATCCGAGAGCAACTAGATCGAATGGGGATTGATGTACCGTTGATCGGTGACTTT
>JBEIRS010000068.1:0-6601 GCA_040375795.1 Methylibium sp. | reverse complement strand
GTGGAACATTTCCGTACTCCCTAACCCCATTTTCTCAATCATCATATAACTATAATAATCCTGCCAATATCAGCAATATTCAGGGAACCTGGATGGGAACAATGTCAAACGGCTATAGCGCAACGACAACTATTTCCTCATCTGGCATTATGTCTGGATCGACCGCAGGTTGCCTTTTCTCCGGAAATATCATCCCTCGATCATCTGGAAAGAATGTATTCGATGTCTCTGTAACTTTTGGAAGTTCACCCTGCCTACTGCCAGGACAAACAGCCACTGGCATCGCTATTACCTACCCTATTTCAAACACATCACAAACGCAATTAATAATTGCGGCCAGAGACACAAGTAAAGTCAACGGTGCAATGTTTTTTGCCACACGCTGATGCCAATACAAATATGATGAATAATCCCATCAAATTTCAATTTAGGGGCACTATCAAAGCAGAGCAGGGTTATCAGGCTGACCTCGGTCCTTTCTCCCAATCGTCGTTGGCATATAATTTATGCGGCTTTTTTACGCTATGCAGTGAACTAGAATTTTTCAAATGACCTCGGGCTGACACAGCTTACATGTCAATAATCAAACATTGCTATACATAAGTGGCGACCAAATTTTTTATCAGCTTTCTTTCGTGTGAATTTCCATGCGAGAAGTTGAATTTGCTTGTGACTAGTAATCCTGGAGGTATTTCAGCAGCCTGTTAGGCATCAAGCCGTTGACGCAAGGTTGAACACGAGGCCACGCTGCGGATGCCTAGTGTCTCGTTTCATAAGTCTTGCTACATTTGAGCGGCCTGGTGCCCCGGGCGTGGTGTTACCAATCCGTGCGCTGCCGCCACGCAACAAAGACTGCATGGCTTGGCACTTGGATTTGGCTTGAGAGACTTCCGGCCAGTGCACCATCAGAACCCCGCATCACGCTGGCACCGCATGCCGATCAGCGGCCATCGTGCGTGCCACATCTTCCCGGACTTCGGGAGTCGTGAATAACGCGTGAGACTCTGCGCGAATGATGGGACTGGACCAAAGGGGACGGCTTCGCTGACAGACTGCCATGCAGCCAACCCGCTCTGGTCGGGGGATGCGCGGCACGTTTGCTCAACATGAAGGGCCTGCGATTAAAATAGAGACTGCCTCTTGTGCCTTGGAGGAGCGCCAAGCCATCCATGGTGCGTTTTAATTTCAAGAAAGCCCCTCATGACTGATTCTTCTTCTGGTTTGCACGCTATTGCGCCCCGGGACAAGGCCGAGATTTTGGCGCAGGCCCTGCCCTACATTCGTCAATTTCATGGCAAAACCATTGTGATCAAGTATGGCGGTAACGCCATGACGGACCCTGTTTTACAACAAGATTTTGCCGAAGACGTGGTTCTTCTCAAGCTGGTAGGCATGAACCCTGTGGTAGTGCATGGCGGTGGCCCTCAAATTGATGAAGCTTTGGCCAAAATTGGCAAAAAAGGAACCTTTATTCAAGGCATGCGGGTCACCGATGCCGAGACCATGGAAGTGGTTGAATGGGTTCTGGCCGGGCAAGTGCAACAAGACATCGTTGGCCTGATCAATGTGGCGGGCGGAAAAGCCGTCGGCCTGACCGGCCGCGATGGCGGCTTGATTCGTGCACGCCAGTATCGAATGGTGGACCGTGAGGACCCCAGCAAAAGCCATGATGTCGGGCAAGTTGGCGAAATCGAATCCATTGACCCCAGCGTGGTCAAGGCACTCCAAGATGATCAATTTATTCCCGTGATCTCCCCACTGGGCTTTGGTGCCAACAATGAAAACTACAATATCAACGCTGATGTCGTTGCCGGAAAGCTGGCTGAAGTTTTACGCGCCGAAAAGTTGGTCATGCTGACCAACACCCCGGGTGTTCTTGATAAAACCGGCCAGCTTTTAACCAACCTGAGCGCGCGTGAAATTGACCAATTATTCGCAGATGGCACCCTCAGTGGTGGCATGCTACCCAAAATAGCCTCTGCCCTGGATGCCGCCAAAAATGGCGTCAATGCGGTGCATATTATTGATGGCCGGGTTCCACACGCGATGTTGCTTGAAGTCCTCACCGACCAGGCTTACGGAACCATGATCCGTTCACACTGATCTACTTTTTATTTTAAATGCCATGTCAGAATTTGCATGGGCCCATCGACATCCAGCCATCGGCACCCGCCGTCTGGAGCGCCTGATTCGCACCACCGACCTGAGTCGTCGAGCCTTACTGCACAGCACTTGGTTGCTGCTGGCCCTGACTTGGTGTGTGGCTTGGCCCTTGTGGTGTGGGGTCACCAAATATCATCAATCGGTCAGCCATATTGAACCGCCCGTGCTCTCAGTTCATGAGCTTGATGAAAAAGACCCCCCTCCCACCTACCTGCAATTGAATGCCGTACCACGCTTGAGGCATGCGCTTGAAGTCATCCGCCCTGATGGAAACAAGTTGTTTTATGTGCCTTTACTGGCCGGCGAGCATCAGGATGACACTGTTCGTGTTGTCATTGTGGGCTTGTCACCACACCAGCTTGATTCCAAATCTCCGCTCGCCCTGACCCCGCCTTATTCTTTGCAGCTTGATACGGCTGGCTTGCCGGAGTGGGTACGCAAAGAAATGGCTCGTCGGGGGGTGAAGTTTGCAGAAACAGTGAAGCTGTTTCGGGCCATTGAATTGGTTGAGGGGCGTGTACCCAACCGGCATGTGGCCAGTGACCCATTGATCGAAAAAGTGATCATGGTGGCCGGCAGCGCTGTGAGTGGTTTGTGTTGGGTGGGCTGGATGTTTTGCCTCGTTCGCCTCAAGCGCTTGAAATTATTGTCCCCAGTTGCTGCGCCGCCCCCACGCCCGAACGCATGGCCCCCTCAAGAGTCGCAGGGTACGGGCCCTCAATATAATCACCGGCGGCATGGAGGCCTTGGCTGATGTGCGCTGAAGGCCGAAGCAGGCCTGGAGTACACCGAAACGTAGCACGCTTGTCAATCAGGGTGTGCACGCATTTGAGCGGCCCTTTCAGCCACGGCCCCAATGCCTCATGAGCCTGTTGCAGAGTGGCATCTTGAAGGGCCACCTGACCACGATCTGACCACCCCCGCGCTCCACTGACCACGAATGCCCACATGCCTTCCATGGGCCCCCAATGGCCATGATCAAGCACGAACTGAGCCGGCCGTGAGTGCTCGTCCGAGGTCAATTGCAGCATTGGTTTGGGTAAGCGTGCACCAGGGCTGAGGGTGTAAATGGTCGCAATCGGCTCATACTCAATACGGCTGGCCTGTTGTGCCCACCATGGAGCGATGGTGCGGGTCAATCGGCTGGCTTCGGTGGGTGTGCAAGCCAAAATCACTTCATCAAAGGTTTCGCCATCCACTTGCCATGACCCATCCAGGCGATCAAGTTGACTGACCCGATGCTTCATGCGTAATTTTGCGCCCTGATGTTGCAACCATTGCATGGCTGGCCTGGGCCATAAATCACTCAGGGATGTTCGTGGAAAAAGCAAATCAGCCGAGCCAGGGCCCGACAAAAGGGCATCTTTCAGCACACGTAAAAACACCTGTGCACTCGCTTCACGCGATGGGGTGTTCAACGCGGCCACACACAAAGGTTCAATCAAGTCTTGACGAATGATAGGAGGCAGATCGTGGGTGATCTGATCTACCGTGAGCGAGCTGGGACAATGAAAGTCTTGGCAGCGCCAACACAGTGCACGAAGCAGCAAAGACATTTTTTGCCTTCGAGACCACCCAGGATGGGCCCAGACGCCGCGTAAAAAAGAGAGGGTTGGCGCCCCGGGCGGCAGACAAAGTCCCTGGCCTTGGGTATTGATCAAATGCAAGGGGCTGCGGTAAAAAACTTCCTGAACCTTCACCCCCACATGCGCCATCAGGCGCAGAGTTTCCCGATACGCTCCAATCAAGAGATGCTGACCATTGTCTGGGGCTTGCTCCAGCCAACTGGGCTTGGCGATTTGCCGGGCTCGCCCCCCCGGCTGGGCGGCCATTTCAAAGAGCGTGACCCGGTGACCATGGTTTATCGCGGTCACTGCAGCCGCCAAGCCAGACCATCCTGCGCCAATCACCCCGACGTTCAAACATTGTGAAGAAGACATCAATGTCCGCGCCAATGAGTGCACAAAGCAATCCAAATTTTACGCAGCGGGGTCAAGGATGTTCTTTGGTGCAATACTTGAAAATGATCGGCTTCAATTTCACGCAGTAAAGCACGATAAATATTGGCCATCATGAGCCCTGGCTTTTGTGATTTTCGATCCACCTCAGGCAGCAGGGCCAGAGCTTCTTCAAAAGTGTCGTGAGCCCGCTTTGCCTGAAAACCCATGAGGGCCTGAAAACGATCACTGTACCCCCAGGGTGACTGACGATTCAGCAATTCATGGGCTTTTACATCAAAATGTTGCAAATCGTCGATGGGCAGGTAAATTCGGCCTCGACGCGCATCGTCGCCCACATCGCGAATGATGTTTGTCAATTGCATTGCCAAGCCCAAACGGTGGGCATAAATCAGGGTTTGAGGGCAACTGGCACCAAAAATACTGGCAGCGACTTCGCCCACCACACCAGCCACCAAATGGCAATATCGAGCGAGTGTGGCGTAGTCCAGGTAGCGGGTTTGGGTGAGATCCATCTGACAGCCCTCAATGACGGCATGGAGGTGTTCTGCTCGAATGTTGTACTGCTGCGCTTGAGGCATCAATGCCTGAAGTGCAGGGTGGTTTGGAGCCCCTTTGAAGGCCGCTTGAACCTCCTGGCTCCACCATGCCAGTTTGGCCTGCGCCACGCTCAAGTCACTCACCTCATCAACCACATCATCAACCTCACGGCAGAAGACATAAAAAGCCGTGATCGCCCGGCGCCGAGGAGGCGTCAGGAACCGAAATGCGTAGTAAAAACTAGAACCACTCTGGGCGGCCTTGTGTTGCACATACTGCTCGGGTGTCATGCAGCCCCCTGCAAACTGCGCCGGGCAGCGGGACGCATCCAGGTGGCGCGCCACAGCAGTGAGACAACATCCAAAGCTCTCAAGGTGGGGCGCTGACGCAGGCTATCAAAGTTCATGGCTTCAATTTTGTCGAGAATTTTTAGACCGCCCTGAACCACCAAACGCATCTCAAAGCCTGCCCGCCAGCCTGATTTTGCCTGTACAACCTGGGGCAGATCAGCGCCTTGAAGCATCAATTCGCGCGTCCATTGCACCAGTTTTTGCAACATGGCACGCAGTGCCAGGCTGTCTTTTTGTGCGGCCAAATCAGAAAAATTCACACCAGCAGTCTGGTACTCATGCTCAGGAACATAATAGCGCCGCCGAGGGATATCCACAGACAGATCTTGCCAGAAATTGGCCAGTTGCAGGGCCGAGCATATGGCATCTGACTGGGCCAGTGATCGCTCATCGCTGATGCCATGCAAATGCAGCAGTAAACGCCCAATCGGGTTGGCGGAGCGTCGGCAATAGTCAAGCAACTCAGCCCGGTCACGGTAGTGGGCCTGACAAACGTCTTGCTCAAAGGCGCTTAGCAAATCTAAAAACAATGCCCGTGGCAAATGAAACTCTGCCATCACGGGGCCAAGCCGCGCAAAAATCCCGGGCCAACGCGAAGACATTGATTTTCCAGTACCAAGGGCCATCAGATCAGATCGAAATTCCTGTAAATCAGAAAGCCGTTGCTGCGAAGTGACCTCACCCTCGTCGGCCAAGTCATCCGCCGTTCGTGCAAACGCATAAATGGCGCCAATCGCAGGTCGCAGACGCGCCGGACACCAAAAAGAAGCGACCGGAAAGTTTTCGTAATGTGTGGTTTCTTGGGAATGAAACATCATGGACGCATCAATACAAAAATATCAGAATGGCGGTTGGCCAAAGGCTTTGATGCCTTGTGTCTAGCGTCTCGTTCCATCAGTCCTCAATCCGCAGCCCAACCCTGCATGCATCAAATGCTAGACACTGCGACTGCGCGCAGCATGACAAGAAGGTGTTGACACCTGCAACATCGAGGGACTCATGGTTTAATGCGCCGGGGCCATTCGGGCAAGCTGCTCAGCAAGGCGATCACGGCTGGCTGAAAATTCAACGATACGCTGGTGCTCTTGGGCCACCACGGCCTCAGGAGCCCGGGCAACAAAACCAGGGTTGGCTAATTTTGCCTGAGCCTTGCTTATTTCACCTTCCAAGCGCTGAATTTCTTTGTTCAAGCGTTCACGCTCGACAGCCAAGTCAATTTTGATGCGCAGTGCCAAACGAACATCACCCTGAACAGCCACGGCTGAATTTTGAGAAGCTGCCGCGAACTCTGAGGCATTTTGCAGGGTTTCCACCTCGGAAAGTTTGCTCAAGGCTTGCAAAAAAGAAGCAGACTGCGATACAAATTCATGATCACCCAGGGTCAGCAGAGGCACACGGGTGGCGGGTGAGAGCTTCATTTCGCCACGCAATTGCCGGCATGACAGCACCAAGCCCTTGAGCTTATTCATCCATTTTTCGGCTTCCTCATTGATTACATCAGGGTGGCAACGAGGGTACGCAGCCAAAACAATGCTCTCAGATGAGCCTGCCTGCTTTTTGCCAGCCAGAGGAGCCACCCGCTCCCACAGC
>JBEIRS010000347.1:0-1441 GCA_040375795.1 Methylibium sp. | reverse complement strand
TCGAAATTCAAAAGATGAAACCAGTCTCGAAGGCGCCACTGAGGGATCAATTCAGAGTGTACGGGCAAAAAAGTAGAAGCCGATCCGAGTGCCAGGCGTTGACAGAGGCGCTGCCATTGATGACGAGCCCCCCAAAGGCTGGCTGGGTTGAAGCCCGTGACGACCACGCGGCCTTCTGGCATCAAAACCCGATTGACTTCACGCAGGGCGTCACGCGGATCAGGGACGGCTTCAAGGGTGTGGGGTAAAACCAGCAGATCAAGGCTTTGACTGTCGAATGGGAGGGCGTCGAATTGGCATTGTACCGTTATATGATCATGTCGGCAGTGACTCGCTTGCCACCGGTAGGGCATCCGATTGGCTCGAAGGCCCTGCAATTCAGGTAAACCCAACTGAATGGCATGAAAGCCAAAAATATCCATCACGGCAGCATCTAGATGCATTTGCTCCCAGTCGAGCACATACTGACCAGCAGGTGTTTGCAGCCAAGAATTCCAACCAATGACCGTAGCGCCATTACTCATGAAACTGATCGCTTTGCCTGCATTCAAGGATAATTACATTTGGATGTTACACAATGGGCGACAAGCTTTGGTTGTTGACCCTGGGGATGCCTCGCCCGTGCTGCTTGCGTTGAAAGCTTTGAAGCTCGAATTGGTGGGTATTTTAATCAGCCATCATCACCATGACCACATTGCGGGCCTGCCAATTCTTCGATCTGTCCTTCGAGGGGAGATTGTGGGGCCATCAAGGGAGGGCATCATTGGGCCCCTGAGGGGTGTGTCCGAGGGGGACATCGTGCCCATAGGGCTATGGAATTTTCGAGTGATAGAAGTTCCAGGACATACCCTTGATCATTTGGCTTATATCGGCCCAGAGGGCCTAGAGCCACCTATTGTGTTCTGCGGTGATACCCTTTTTTCAGCAGGGTGTGGGAGGTTATTCGAGGGGACTGCCGAGCAAATGTTACGCTCGCTTCATAAACTTTCAGCACTCCCGCCCCAGACCCGGGTATGCTGTGCCCATGAATACACTTTGGCTAATCTCGCATTTGCTCAGATTGTAGAGCCTAGCAACGCGGATATCAGGAAGCATCTGGCATGGTCTCAACGCCAACAACAAACCGGAGATCCAACGTTGCCAAGCTCTATTGAAGTGGAGTCTCGCATCAACCCTTTTTTACGATGTACAGTGCCTGAAGTATTGAAATCGGCTCAAAATCACTCGGGATTGGCGATGAATGATGTTGATTTCATTGGTGAACTTGCTGCCTTCACCATCCTTCGACAATGGAAAAACGAGTTTCAAGCATGAAAATATGTCTATCAATGAGTGGTACCAAGCCTGAAGTTACACTCCTTTCCCGGCTACCGACTCTCTTTTTATGGTTGGTAGCCAGCCTTCTTGCGGCTTGCTCAACAACGCCAAGCCTGAGCCCCAC
>JBEIRS010000110.1:0-5371 GCA_040375795.1 Methylibium sp. | reverse complement strand
TCACCTTTCAAAGCCTTTTTGAAATAAATGTGTGAGGCAATATGAGTGCCCAAGTCAATAAAAGCAGCGCTGGCAAAAACCTTCCCCGTGGTGGTAGCAAGAAAAATTCCATCAGATCCAATGCGTCTGTTCAAGAGGCGAAAGCTGAATTCATGGCTTATCTCAGGCTTTTGCAAAGCTGAAGAAATAATCGGGTCCACACTGATCACCTTGAGTAAATTGAAAGCGTGGCTGTACAAGTTTTCTAGGCGCCCCTTGACCATTTCAAGTCGAACTTGGGCTTCGCGTTTTGTATTGATGCGAAAATCTGTCTCTGATTTGATGATGAAATACCCTGCCAAAGCGATGCCCCCAAGCAGAACCAACAGGCCCGCGCTCATCAAAATGCGGGCGCGCCCTTCTAGCCCCGCTTGAATCCAAACCAAGTTGATGGCTACAGCCAGCAAAAGTAACTTTATAAGTTGGGCCAGAGGCTGCGACATGGTGCTCAGTATGAAGAGCACAGCACTCAGGTAAAGCCAGCGGGGGCTTCCTGTATGTTTTCGGCGCATAAAGCCCATCCCCGCAAACACCAGCCCAAGCAGGCCATAGATTAGCTGGGCAATCCATGTCTCTGTTATTGATATTTTATTCAGTAAGTCAAAGATCTGAAAAATACCCCAAATGATGTACCCCCCCCCTAGCAAGAGGCTTTCCCAGGCTGATAGAACGAAACGAGTTTGAAGTAATCGACGCGTGATTAAAGCACTCACACCCAAAAGGACGGTAAATGCGATTTGTGCAATATCAAGTAGATCAGGAGCCCGGGGCAATACAGAAAAGTCAGAAACCAGCATTCCTTATTTGATCCATTTATCGACAATGCCCTGAACTTCAGGGGTGAGCTTGATATTTAATTCGCGCATACGCTCACGGTTGATCGCGATGATGGAGCGCTTGGCATCTTCGACCAGCGTTTCTTTGATGGATGCACCTTTTAGCAGCTTGACCGCCTGAAAGCCGGACTGAAATCCCATTTGGTAAAAATCAATACTTACACCACCAAAAAAACCGTACTCAGTAAAGGATGAATTCAGTGAGATGTCGATTTTCTGGATCGCTTTGGTGAGTAGGGGTGCCACCTTTTCCATGGTCTTGCGCGTATTATCAGTCGGATCGAGAGTGGACATGGTGAGTGGAATATAGGCAGAGATATCATTGCTATCATTGATGGTTTTGGCATGCTTGAGCATGGTAGGGATGTCTTCGGCAGCAAACATGACCAGTTTGTTTTCGTGTTTTGTGCCTTTCAATTCATCAATAATTTGATCTTTTAAAATAATTCCGACCGGGTCAGTCGAGTGGAGAATTGCCACTTTCTTTAAGGGCTTATTTAATATAGATTCGATCATATCGAACTGTTCCCGCATAAAAATATACTCAAAAACACCAGTAATATTGGCTGTTGGAGTACGTTTCTCTAAAAATGGAGACTTCTTATTATAAAAATCCAGACTTCGGTTAATTCCCGTAAATACCATGCGGGTCTCGGGATGTTTTAATACTTCTTCATACAGCATAGCGAATGCTGGGTCATCAATCGTGAATACAAACTTTGGCTTGCTCGCCCGGATGTCTTTTTTAATCTGCTCAATATCTTTCAAAACATCCTCTCGCGCCCGCACACGAGTGTTTAAAAAGTAACCCTTGGGCGTCATGCCTTGGAAATTTCCCTGCTTTAAAGCATCGATGGCTGCCTGGTATTGTGGTCGTCCGCAGACATCATCTTCAGCATAGCTGGCAACCATGAAAATATCGGCTGCCATGGTCTGGCTGATCATTCCTCCAAATAACATCAAAGCAGCTAAAGAAGATCGAATGAGGCGGTAGGGGATTGTCATGAGGCTTCTCACTTGGTTTATCAATAAAAGACCGACTGTCATGAAACGGGCATGGGGTGTAGGTCAGAAGGTAAATTTATTCTGAATATCGTACATAATTCTTATTAAATTCTGATTGGCAAAAAAGCACCTTGAAACCGTCTTTTTCGAGGTGCTCAAAATTCAATCAGAGCCAAGCGAGGGTCATTGAAATGTCAGGTTTCATGTGATCATGTGCCGATTCGTCGCTGGCGACTTTACCCTACCCGCGATCTGGTACGCGGCATGATGGCCGCGATGAGAACCAACTCCACGACGCGCCGATCATGACCCGAATTCATCCACAATCCCGCACCACTCCATTGGTGCGCTCCGAAATCAAGGCCTCGAATGCCTCGCAGGCAGAGTTGGCCAAGCGCTCAACATCACCAAGGCCACGGTGAGCAACTGGCAGCGACGCGAGCTGACTCAGGATTTGAGCCATCGCTCGCACAAGCTCAACACACACATCTCGCCCGCTCAGGAGGCCATTGTGGTGGATCTGCGTCGCTTGCTGCTGCCCTTGGACGGCCACACGCTGGGTGCATATCGGTATCTATGCGGACCAGACCAAAGCCAGCGCAGTGTATTTCCTGGAGCAGCTGCATCTGGCTGCACAAAACCTGGCAGACCAAGTCGCCTCAACGCTTCAAGAAACAGCTTCATGATCTCCCGGGTCTTGACAACATCCCGGTGTCACATCAACCCCCGCTCAGCCATCGAGACAACTTCAGTACGCCCTACCACCAAGTGGTCCAAAATCCTGACATCCACAAGATTCAGAGCATGCTTTAATTGTTGAGTAAGCTGCATATCAGCCCGTGATGGCTCGGGCAAGCCGGAGGGGTGGTTATGCACCAAAATCAGCGCACTGGCATTCAAGGCCAGAGACCGCTTGACAAGCTCACGCGGATATACGCTGGTTTGTGCAATGGTGCCACGAAACATTTCTTCCCATGCGATCAATCGATTTTGAGCGTCCATGAAGAGAACCGCAAATACTTCATGTGGTAAGGTTCTGAGGTTCATGTGAACAAACTGCTTGACTTGCGCCGCTGAACCCAACATCGTATCGCGCTCAAGCCCAGTACGCAGTGAGCGCCGGGCCAGTTCCATCACTGCGGCCATTTCGGCGCGCTTGGCAGGCCCCAAACCTTTGATGCGCCGCATGTCTTCAAGTGGGGCTTCGAGCAAGCCTGGCAAGCCTCCGTGAGTATCGAGTAAATGCTGGGCCAATTGCAGCACAGGCATGCCCCGGCAGCCAGTTCTGAGTAGCAAGGCAATCAATTCGGCGTCTGCCAAGGCTTTGGCTCCGCGAGCCAGCAATTTTTCACGGGGGCGAATTTCATCAGGGAGATATTTCATACAAACTCAAGAATTCTCAACAACAAGCTGTGGCTATTGTTCACCGACACGCCTTGGCCCTGGCTCTTAAAATACCCGCTGAATGCAATTTCAACCCGGTCAGATGCGGGCGTTATCAAAACTTTATGATCGAAACAACAAACGGACGTAATTTATGAAACTCTTTCACTTGATGGCCACTTTGGCATGTTGGTGCGCCATCTTCTTTGCCAAGCCAGCCTGGGCTTTACGATGTGGAAATCAGCTGGTCGACATTGGTTTGCAAAAAGCGGAGGTTCTGATTCGGTGCGGCTCACCCATGTCTCAGACCAGTCGCTCGGAGAGCCGCAGGGTGGCTCAACGCGCCGGAACACTCCAACACCCCCTTTTGCTTCAACGTGAGGTGTTGATTCAAGTCGAAGAATGGGTTTATAACTTTGGCCCGACACAGTTTATGCAGCTTCTTATTTTTGAAGAAGGGCGTTTGGTGAAAATTCAAAATTTAGACTACGGCCGTTAATTGACGGCCTCGTCAGCCTTCGTCAATCCTTCAAAGCAAAAGCCAGCACATCTCAATCAGGCTTTGCTGGACACCTTGTGGCGCATTAAACGGCCTTTTTCGCGGTTCCAGTCCCGCTCTTTTTGAGCTTCCCGTTTGTCATACTCGGCCTTTCCTTTGGCCAGTGCAATCTCAGCTTTGACATAACTGCCTTTATAGTGAAGGTTCAGGGGAACCAGGGTAAAACCCTTTTGTTCCACCTTCCCGATGAGTCGCTTGATTTCATCTTTGTGCATCAGCAATTTGCGCGTACGGTCAGCCTCCGGCTTGACATGTGTTGATGCGCTGCGCAATGGGTTAATGCGGCAACCAATCAAGAAAAGCTCTCCTTGTTTAATCACCACATAACCATCCGTCAGCTGGACTTGGCCCTCCCGAATGGCCTTGATCTCCCACCCCTCGAGAACCATACCAACCTCATATTGCTCAGTGATGTGATAGTTGAAGCGAGCCCGCCGGTTTTCAGCAATAGACATATTGTTCCAGTGGCGACAAAGCGGCCGTAAAATCAGGGTTTTGAATGAAATTTATTTTGCCTTGGGTTGGCTCCACCGTGATCAAATGGCTTGGTGCCAATGCCAATCGCTGATGGGGTACATATCCCCATGATATTTTATGAAGCATGTCAATAAATCGGTTTTGCTTTGGTATTCGCCCCAAGAAATGTTCGATCTTGTGGCTCATATCGAGTCTTATCCACAATTTTTACCTTGGTGTCAAAAAGCTGAAATTTTAAGTCGGGGCGACCACAGTGTCACCGCCAAACTGTATCTGTCTTATGCAGGGGTAAAGCAGTCTTTTACCACTCACAATCGCTATGAATCTGGAAAAACTTTAGACGTTGCGCTGGTCGATGGCCCCTTCTCTGACCTGCATGGCTTATGGAAGTTTCATGCTCTCCAGGGTTTGGGCCAAGCGCCTGGGAGCGCCTGCAAAATTGAATTCGATTTGCGCTACCAGTTCAGCCACCGCAGTCTTGAACTGCTTGTAAGCCCCGTGTTTGACCGGATTGCAAATACCTTCGTTGATGCTTTCGTGAAACGAGCTGAAAATGTGTATGGGCCCCGTTGATGGCCTCAAAATCGAGGTGGTGTGCTGCCCGGAGCCACGCAAGGTTCAGACAGTACAGCTGACTTTGCCTCATGGGGCGACCGTGGCCCAAGCCATTGAACACAGCGGCTTTTTGCCAATCGCTTGTACTGACAGCCCAAGCGCATGGGGATACAGCATTTGGGGGCACCGCTGTGAGCTTCAACAGCCACTGAAAAATCATGACCGTGTTGAGCTGTGCCGGCCCTTGAACATGGACCCCAAAGAAGCGCGCCGACAGCGACAGGCACGGCAAATTGCCCATACCCCAAAACCAAACCGCCCCCCCAAAAAACCTTGTTGAAATTTTGATGTGAACTTTCTGATTAAAGATGAGGCTCCAAAGTGTCTCGGGAATCTGGCACCGCATCCGCAGAGGCAGGCCTTACCATAGGCTGACGAGCCACAAAAGGAGGAGAGTATGACTTCTGGGCGCCAGATTCTTGAGATTCCAGGGGCAGCTTGATGTTTGGATCCCACT
>JBEIRS010000220.1:0-3029 GCA_040375795.1 Methylibium sp. | reverse complement strand
TTTCAAGGCCCTAATTTAGGTCTTGTCACCGCTTGTACGACAGGCTTGCATTGCATCGGGATGGCCAGCCGCTTGATCGAGTACGGTGATGCTGATGTCATGATCGCCGGAGGGGCTGAATCCACTGTATCTCCTCTGGGGATTGGTGGTTTTGCGGCGGCTCGTGCGCTCTCCACTCGAAACGAAGATCCTCGTACCGCATCCCGACCCTGGGATAAAGATCGCGACGGTTTTGTGCTGGGTGAAGGCGCGGGGGTGCTTGTTCTCGAAGAATATGAGCATGCCAAAAAGCGTGGTGCCCAAATTTACGCTGAGCTGGCTGGTTTTGGGATGGGTGCCGATGCTTTTCACATGACCGCTCCGAATGTCGATGGCCCCAAGCGCTCGATGCGGGGGGCTTTGCGCGATGCGGGCATTCATGCTGATCAGGTTCAATACCTCAATGCTCACGGCACATCCACGCCACTGGGTGACTTGAATGAAACCCATGCCATCAAGCTGGCTTTTGATTCTCATGCAAAAAAATTGCTCATCAGTTCGACCAAATCAATGACTGGGCATTTGCTTGGCGGCGCTGGCGGCGTCGAGTCAGTATTTACGGTATTGGCTCTTTATCACCAAATTGCCCCGCCAACCATCAATATTTTTAATCAAGATCCAGAGTGTGATCTTGATTATTGTGCACACACGGCGCGTGATATAAAAATCGATCACGCCATGAAAAACAACTTTGGTTTTGGCGGAACCAACGGTACCCTTATATTTAAGCGGCATTGATGCGAACCAGCCCTTCTTTCCAATGTTGTCCTCACAAATCTTTGGCGTGGGGTGGTTGCATGCTCTCCCTTTGGGCCATTTCAATGGCCGTACTTCTTGTTTGGGGGAGCGCTGCTTTACAAGGCAAAAGTTGGCTTGCTCTGCTTGCCGGTTTGGCTTGCTTGGTGGTTTTGATTTCAGCTTATGGTTTGTTCAGGTGCTGGGCACACCAGCCGGCCACCGTTCGATGGGACGGTCAATGGTGGCATTGGGGGCCTTTAGACAGTGTTGGCCAGGAGCCCTCATCCGGTCAAGCCACCTTGTGCATTGATTTAGGTTTTTTCATTCTGGTTCGATTGCAGCCTTTGGGGCTGCCCATTTGGCATGGTATTTGGTGGGCGCTCGAGCGTCGCCAACATCGTCGTGACTGGCATAGTCTGCGTTGCGCCCTTCAGCCAAGAAGCAGTGCTTGAGTATGCTTCAATGCGCCATCTGCTCAGGCTGCTGGCAATCATGCGAAAGCTTCTACGGGCTAAGGCGGCGTATTGACCATGATCCCAACTGATTCTGATGCTTTGCTTGTTCATCGGGCCCAACAGGGAGACCTCAAAGCTTTTGAAATGCTGGTCGTTAAATATCAGCGCCGGATTGAGAGTTTGATTGCCCGCATGGTGCGAGACCCCAATATTGTGTCAGATATTGCACAGGAAGCGTTTATTCGAGCTTATCGTGCTTTGCCTAATTTTCGTGGTGAAAGTGCTTTTTATACTTGGTTATATCGAATCACAATCAATACCGCCAAAAAAGCATTGATGGATCTCAAAAAAGACCCTTTAATCACTGAGTCTGCTTTAAGCACCATTGAAAATGGTGAGGAAACTTCTCCTTCCCTGATTGAACCAAGCCATGAAGAGTCTCCCGATGTTTTGTTGGCCGCCAAAGAGGTCGGAGTGGCTCTCAATGAGGCCATGGATGCTCTTTCTGAAGATCTGCGACAAGCCATTATTTTGCGTGAAATCGAGGGCTTGAGTTATGAGGAAATTGCTGAAATCATGAGCTGCCCGATTGGTACGGTGCGATCCCGCATCTTCCGGGCCCGAGAGTCGATTGCCCTCAAGTTGCGCCCCTTGCTGGCCAGCCGACAAGGTGTTCGGTGGTGAGTTCTTTGTATTTTTAGGAGACTGAAATGAACACTCCGCGCGATGCACAAGGCATTATCAGAGAACAACTCTCTGCCCTCATGGATGGCGAGCTGGCTGCAGATCAGGTTGAACGCCTTACCCGTGCCTGGCACGGCGACCCTGATTTACAAGCTCAATGGCATGCTTATCATTGGGTCAGGGATGCCCTCCACTTTCAAGAATTGACTTCCACAGCCACACATGATGCCAAGTTTTTACAATCTCTTCGCTCTCGCTTGGCTCATGAGCCTGTGAGTTTAACTCCTGGTTTGCCAAGTGGTCAGGCTTTGGCCCAGGTCAGCCGCTACCGCGTCACTCAGCCCTTGATTGCATGCGCCGCTGTTTTGATGGTGGGCGCGGTGGTATGGGCACTGCGCCCCCCCCGGGGGGGCTACAGGCCCAGCGCCCGTGGTGAGTGAAATTCAGGCACCTGTGGTGCCCCCTGTCTTTTCAGGGGTTTCAAGGGCGGAACCTGATGATCATCGTCTCCAGGTTCCCATGCCTTCAAAAAATGGAGTCGTCATTTTTTCTGACGGCGAACTGAATCACTATCTCCATGCACACCAAGAATTTGGTGGCTCTTCGGCGCTTGTCAGCCCTGCTGGGTTTGTGCGCCATGTAGGCACGCAAGCTTTCCAGTAATGAGCACGCCATGTCGATGTTTTTTGATTCTGCCCCAATGACTCCGTGTGCAACACAATGGCTGCTGCGGTGCATCACTCAGGTGCTGGTGGTTCTGATGCCTGCAGGGGTGCTTGCGACCCCTGCCCCAGAAAACCCCGAGCCCCTGTCTTGGTTGACTCGAATTCACCGGGCTGCTTTAGAAAATAATTTCAAAGGCACCTTCATAGTCAGCGGGCCGGGAGCGATTTCCAGCGCCAAAATTTCTCATTTTCGAGAGGGTCAGCAACAATACGAACATATTGAGTCTCTGGATGGGCAGCCTCGGCATGTTTTTCGGCACAATCAATTTGTGCACACCGTATGGCCAGAAACTCAGTTTGTCCAAATTGAACAACGTGCATTGTGGGGCGCTTTCCCGGCTTTGTTATCGGCATCAGACATGAGGGTGGCTGATTTTTATGAGATCAA
>JBEIRS010000341.1:0-1507 GCA_040375795.1 Methylibium sp. | reverse complement strand
GGTCTTGTAAAAGTTGCCCTTTTGGGTTCACGATATTCTCCGTGTTGGTTGATTTACCAGAACATAACACAGTCAAACAGCTGCTTATGCTGTTAATTTCAAAAGCTTTGTTTTCTCTTGAGTCGCTTGAAGAACACATTCAAACGCCAAGACAATTTCACCAGCAGGTAGCCGCTCACAGCTGTTCCCACCGCAAACAAACCCATGCCCACAAGTGTGGGCCAGCCATACTGTCCCAGCCACTGAGCAGGCATGACGGACATCGAAACATCTGCCTGCACGTCTTCCCCAAGCACCCTTGAGCCGAGCTGGTAGGCCAGCCAAAGCCAAAAACCTATGGTCAAAGGGTTTGTCACCATGGTCATGAGCGCTGCAACTGGAATGTTGGCTCGCCATTTCACACAGTGAACGGCGGCAACCAAAAGCTGAGCAGCAGGGATGGCAAACCCCCAAAACAAACCCACAGCGACACCTCTTGCAACAGCCTCATGCTGCATACGCCACAACTGGGGGTCTGACAGTTTGTCTGCATAGGGCTTGAGGCGTGGGTGCTCAGCCCAAAATTCTTTGCTCGGCGCCCACCGTTGCAAAGTTTTTTTCCAGAACCCATCGGATTGCTTCATGTCTGCATATTGCCTGTTGAGACTTATGAAAAGAAGCAGGAATTAACGACTAAACAATCAGTTTTTACCGAAGTAAATGGTCAAAATATTTAGAAAAAAATGGTTTAATTTGTTCACCTAAACTTTTTTTAATTCACCTTATCTATGGAAACTATTGCACCCCTTTGGCTCTGGGCCACGTTTGTCGCTATCGTGGTGTTCTCATTGTTTATAGATTTTGTGGTTTTGAAAAAACAGGGCGCTCACGATATTGGCGTCAAGGAAGCGCTCAACTGGTCATTGATTTGGATCGCCTTGAGTTTTTTATTCAATGGTTTTTTTTGGTGGGCGGTCAAAGACACCACAGGGTCTACAGAGATAGCCAACACCAAGTCCTTGGAGTTTTTGGCCGGCTATTTGATTGAAAAATCCTTGGCGATAGACAATATTTTTGTCTTCCTCATGATCTTCACGTATTTCTCAGTTCCTTTGAAATTTCAAAAACGGGTGCTGATGATTGGCATCATTGGGGCCATTGTTTTGCGCACTGTGATGATTTTGGCTGGCGGCTGGTTGCTGGCTGAGTTTCATTGGGTTCTGTATGTGTTTGGCGCTTTTTTGATATTGACAGGCGTGAAGATGTGGCTGGCCGCTGGAAAAGAGCCCAACCTCAATGACAACCCGGCTTTGAAACTGCTACGTCAATTTTTGCCTGTCAGCAAAGACTTTGACGGTGAGAGATTCATGACCGTTGAAAACGGCAAAAAAATCGCCACGCCTCTGTTCATGGTGATCTGCTTGATTGCACTCACCGACATCATCTTTGCAGTGGACTCGATCCCTGCCATCTTTGCCATCACCAGCGACCCCTTCATTGTTTTAACCAGCAATGTGTTGGCTATCTT
>JBEIRS010000299.1:0-1945 GCA_040375795.1 Methylibium sp. | reverse complement strand
CTCTCTGGGAAAGCCGTGGTGTTTACCAACCCACCCTGGACCCTTCCAGGCCTTCTTTTTCAATTCAGCTCCCCCCCCCCAATGTGACTGGAACGCTGCATATGGGGCATGCCTTTAATCAAACCATCATGGATGCTTTGATCCGCTATCACCGCATGCGGGGCCACAATACTTTATGGATACCCGGCACGGATCACGCCGGCATTGCCACACAGATTGTGGTGGAGCGCCAATTGCAAGAACAAGGTCTCAACCGCCATGATCTGGGGCGCCCTGATTTTCTTCAGCGGGTATGGGGATGGAAGGCTCAATCCGGCTCGACCATCACCCGCCAAATGCGTCGCATGGGTGATTCTGTCAGCTGGGCGCATGAGTATTTCACCATGGACGAGAAATTGTCTCAGGTGGTCACAGAAACTTTCGTGCGACTCTTTGACGAGGGCCTGATTTACCGGGGTAAGCGCCTGGTCAACTGGGATCCTGTGTTGAAGTCTGCTGTCTCTGATCTTGAAGTCGAGGCCGAGGAAGAAGATGGCTTTCTGTGGCATATCCGTTATCCGCTGGAGGATGGCTGCGGTGAGTTGGTTGTGGCAACAACGCGACCAGAAACCTTGCTGGGTGATGTCGCAGTCATGGTGCACCCCGAAGATGAGCGTTATGCGCACCTGGTGGGGCGTCGGGTGCGCCTCCCCCTGTGTGACCGCACCATTCCCGTGATTGCTGATGACTACGTTGATCGTCAGTTCGGAACGGGCGTGGTCAAGGTGACTCCAGCCCATGATACTCATGACTATGCCGTTGGATTGCGCCATCATTTGCCGGTCATTTCTGTACTTACTCTCGAAGCCAAGATCAACGAAAACGCCCCCTTGGCTTATCAAGGACTGGATCGTTTCGTGGCACGTCAGCGGGTGGTGGCCGATCTCACCGATCAGGGCTTGCTGGTCGACGTTAAAAAACACAAATTGATGGTGCCACGTTGCGCCCGCACGGGGCAGGTCATCGAGCCCATGCTGACTGATCAATGGTTCGTGGCCATGAGCCAGCCCGGGCCGGATGGGCGCAGTATTGCCCAAAAAGCCACTGAAGTGGTCGATGCAGGCGAGGTTCAGTTTTTTCCCGAGCAGTGGGTCAACACCTATCGGCAATGGATGAAAAACATCCAGGATTGGTGTATTTCACGTCAGCTCTGGTGGGGCCATAAAATTCCGGCCTGGTATGGCAGCCAAGGGGAAATTTTTGTAGCCCGCAATGAAATCGAAGCGCGTGCCAAGGCCACTGCCACTGGCTACACTGGGCCTCTGACGCGAGATGAAGATGTTTTAGACACTTGGTATTCTTCTGCGCTGGTGCCATTTTCTACCCTTGGCTGGCCCGAAAAAACCCCTGAACTGGATCTTTTCCTGCCTTCCAGTGTGTTGGTCACCGGCTTTGACATTATTTTCTTCTGGGTGGCCCGCATGATCATGATGACCACTCACTTTACGGGCAAGGTGCCTTTTAGGCATGTTTATATTCATGGTTTGGTGCGTGATGCGCATGGCAAGAAAATGAGCAAGTCAGAAGGCAATGTCCTGGATCCGGTGGACCTGATCGACGGCATTGGTTTGCCTGCACTTCTTGAAAAACGGGTGCTTGGTTTGCGCCGCCCCGAAACCGCCAAAGAGGTGCGTCAACAAACAGAAAAAGAGTTTCCCCAAGGCATTCCAGGCTTTGGGGCCGATGCCTTGCGTTTCACTTTTGCCTCTCTGGCCAGCTTGGGGCGCAATATCAATTTTGATTCGAAGCGCTGCGAAGGTTATCGCAACTTCTGCAACAAGCTCTGGAATGCCACAAAATTCGTCTTGATGAATTGTGAGGGGCATGATTGCGGGGTTCATCGTGCATTTCAGGATCTGCCCCTGAGCCCACCTGATCGTTGGATCATCAGCCAATTATGTAATTG